>CAMYKF010000407.1 GCA_947258905.1 uncultured Pirellulaceae bacterium
ACCATGTACTAGGAATCGTAAGAAACGCTATCCAATGAGCTATTTCCGCAACACTCAATCCGTTGTGTTCATCGTCAAGAAAATGGAAATAATCAGTCCAGTCTAGAAATACTATGACAACTAGCCACAAAACTACGGCACCAATCGCGAGAAACAGATCGCGCCTAGCACTGCTGCTTTTTGTTTCGTATGGAGTGGGCATAAAGTTTCCTCAACAGATGGAAATGCATAATATTGCTTTACTCAGCGCCGGCCGGAAAGATAGCGGACCCACGAGATAAATTTCACATCGGTTAGTCTGTCACAGCAGGTTTGAATTGCTGGTTAAAATCTTGTATCTTTTAGTTGATGATGACTTTTTTGGAACAACTCGCACTTGTAGCGCAGGAAACCGCTGGTCGCTGATTGAATTGTCGATGGCCAATGCCAGCAGACATACGCGGTTTCGTTTTCGGCGCGACGCTTGTTGGCACCGACCCCACAGGCTGCATGGTCAGGCAGCAACTCCAGCCGATCACAAAAATTTCCGCTTGGGGTCATAAGCGGAAGTGGCGCCACCGTTCTCCGACTTCCGCTCTGCCCCCTACAGCAGACGAAACTTCGAGAAAATCGGGCATCATCGCCTAAACGTCCTCTAGCCGAAGTAAGGCAACTATCTACTAGTCGATGTCATAAACGATCAACGGAAGTAAGTCGATCCGACAGCAACTTTTCTCCCACATCGATTGACTTAGTCCTGCCAGGCAGCGTGGTGGAGTTCGCCGTCAACGCCGGCGGCCACCGCGCTCGCCGCGGTCGTGATGCCCATGATGTCCATGGTGACCGCGATGTCCATGGTGCCCGTGATGGCCGTGATGCGGTTTGTCTGGCTTCTCCGGCGTCGCCGCGCGGGCAGGTGACCGCGCCTCCCGTTTAGCACGTTCCTTGGTGCCGATGTTAGCAGCGGTATCGTCTCCGCAAGCTCTTGTTCTCAGTCGAAAGTCTCGGCGTAGGTTTTGCTGTGAGACGGCGTAGCGGAAGTTTTCTCGGATCGCGGCGTTTCGCTCACCGGTTTCATCGAGAACCCGCACACCCTGATTTCGGCCGGTCTCGGCGAGACTGCAATAGCCACTCACCATACGGCAGCCGCCTCCACCGCAAAGCTCCGCCGAGCCGGAGTAAAGCAGCAGGCCGGTCCGCCCATTGCGGCCGACTGTGAAATCGAAACTCGTTCCGCGAACGCCGATCGTCGCCGCAGGCGTTTTGATCTTGTAGGCCTTCTTGTCGCTCTTGCCGGTGATCATCCGAAACGAGCCGCCAAGGGCACGAACCGTGAAATTGTTGTCCCGGCTGCTGGAGCGCAGCAGATAGGCTTCGATGACAAGTGACGAATTCGGCCCCACCACGAGCCGAGTCTCGTCGCTGAAGACGAGCTGGACCTCGCCTGCCTTGTCGGTACGGATGCGGTCGCCCATCGCGACGTCCATGCCGACAACAAGGGGTCTTGTACCCTCAGGGTTGGACAGGTTGGCATTTGGCCGAACCGCGACCGCATTACCGGCGACCGTTTCAGCATAAGCTGATGAGGCAACGACGATACAAAAAGCAGCATACACGGTGAGCGTCACCGCCAGCGGGGAACTCGACACAGACTTACGCAACATACTCTCCCGAGGCATTCATTATATGATTAATAAGATATTAACGCACGTTATAGATTCCGCCGATAGAGCAGCAGGGCAAGATTGTATTGATGGTTAATCTGTTTGGGTGGCGGAGCATAAACAGTGACCGTCGTGACCGCTGGTGTGAATTGAGAAACGTCAATGCATATTGTCCAATCCAGACGAATCTCTCTTTCAGGACAGTATGGAGGTTGCAGAGATGCAGTTTGACAGACGGTTCTGGATGGCAGTTGGCGCCGTCCTGTTGATTATCATCATCATTTATGGCGGTGGATTTCTGGGCGATGGTGATGCGCCGGAAGTTGCTCCGGCTCAGCAGGACGCACCTGCACAAACGCAATAGCTTTACTACTGCGCCTAATCGGTCGAACGAGGATCGCCGAGCCGGAAAGCGGAAGTCCCGGTCGGCGCGCCGATCCGGCTTCGCGTGGCGTGGCTTTTCTCAAAAATCCGCCAAACTGTGACGCCCGTCACTTGGATGTACCGGAGATACCTTTATCTTGCTATCTGAGCACAAAGATCGAGGAGAGTGAGGCCATGACCGACCGTTTCTTCACATTAGCTGCCGCCGCCGCGGCGATCGTCCAGGCCGGCGTCGTCATCGTCTTCTTCGGCACGCTGACCATGATCGTGCTGTCGAGTTTTTCGATTATTCCGGCGCCGTATTGAGGGCGCCCTTAGAGTGGCGGCCGGCAAACGCTGCCGTGCTGGCGGTTTGTGAGTCATAGCGCCGACCAATGACGATTGTTGCCGCAATTAAATGAAAGTGCAACGTCCGAAGTGGGTCAAAAGTCGCCTCTTTGAGCGGGATTAAAATCCGTCCGGAATACACCCGACAACGGACCCAATTCGCAAAAGTGTCCGGATTGCCCCTGACAGCGGACCCTTTTTCCGACCGGTGAAACCGGTGAAAATGTGCCAACTGCAGGCATTCCGGGCCGCTCTGAATTGTGAACCCTAATTCGTGCAGCGACGGATTTGTATGCCGGTATGATGCGTGCGTTGATCGTATGAATCGGAATTTGGCGCGCAAGCCCCATTGAGCTGAATCAATGACATAGCGACGATGACGTGATCGCCTGTTTTAGAAGTACAATAATGCCAAAAATAAGGGAGGCAATGAACATGAAACTCGTCGCATTTGCGGTCACATTGGCAGCGCTTTCATGGCCAGCTTTTGCCCAAGACAGAACACCTGCACCAGACGGCGCGCGCGTATACATCGTTTCGCCACAAGACGGCGTGACGGTTTCAAGTCCGGTAAAGATTGTTTTTGGGCTTGAAGGGATGGGTGTCGCACCTGCAGGGGTGGAAAAGGAAAAAACAGGGCATCATCATCTGATTATTGACGCTGACCTGCCCTCGTTGAGCGAGGCGGTGCCATCAGACGAAAACTACCGGCATTTTGGAGGTGGTCAAACAGAGGTGAGTGTCGAACTAACTTCCGGTTCTCATACACTGCAATTGAT
>CAMYKF010000408.1 GCA_947258905.1 uncultured Pirellulaceae bacterium
TCATTCGCGGCAGCGCGCTGCCAGCCTACCAGACCCCTGCGGATCCGGAAGCCAGCAAGTGCATCAGCGAATTGCTGGACGCCGTCGACAGCTACGTGCCCGAGCCGGTACGGGACGACGAAAAGCCGTTCCTGATGGCCATCGAGGACGTGTTCTCGATTGAAGGCCGCGGTACCGTGGCCACCGGCCGGATCGAACGTGGTGTCGTTCGCACCGGCGAAGAAATCGAGATCATCGGTCTCGAGGAAGCGCCCAAGAAGACGACCTGCACGGGTGTGGAAATGTTCCGCAAGATCCTCGACGAGGGTCGCGCTGGCGACAACGTCGGCTGCCTGCTGCGTGGCGTCAAGCGTGACGAGATCCAGCGTGGCCAGGTGCTGGCCAAGCCCGGTTCGATTACCCCGCACACCAAGTTCGAGGCCGAGATTTACTGCCTCAGCAAGGACGAAGGCGGCCGTCATACGCCGTTCTTCAGCGGCTATCGTCCCCAGTTTTATTTCCGGACCACCGATGTGACCGGAACTGCCAATCTGGTCGATGCCGAAATGTGCATGCCCGGCGACAATGTGAGAATCAGTGTCGAGTTGCACAAGCCGATCGCCATGGACGATGGTGTCCGCTTCGCGATCCGCGAAGGTGGCCGAACGGTTGGCTCGGGTGTTGTCACCAAGATCGTTGAGTAGGTAACCAGTTGCTCATTGCCTGCCGGTGGACTGGCTCCAATCATTGGATTCAGACGCCGGCCGGCAGCGAGTTGAATAGATACAGTCGCGTACCTCCTGGTGCGGTGTCCCGATTACGTACAGGGGTGTAGCTCAATTGGTAGAGCACTGGTTTCCAAAACCAGCGGTTGCGGGTTCAAGTCCCTCCGCCCCTGCTAAATTTTGGGTCCCGATGACGCGACTTGACAATTCGTCAAACACCGGAGTTTCCGGACTTCAGCACAAATCATGGATGTGAATGTAGCTGGGAGATAGCAAATGAGTTCCGTGACAACCAAACAGCGAGCAGGTAGTGGCGACGTCGGTCTGATCGGCACGATGTTCCAGGCAGGGCTGTACAAGCCCCAGCAGGGACGCATCGTCCGCCAGGTCACCTTTGTCGCCATCGCCATCCTGGCACTGTTGATTGCCTGGGAGATCGGACAGATCACCTTCATTGCCGACCTGTTCGAGCGAGCCGATTACGCCTTCGGATTTGGACTGGGCGTGATTGGTCTGTGGATTGCCTACCGCATCGTCAACTACCCGGCGTTCGCCGATTTTCTGATTGCCGTGGAAGCGGAGATGAAGAAGGTCTCGTGGCCGGCGTGGCCCGAGTTGTGGAAAGCCTCACTGGTCGTGATCTTTGTGATCTTTTCCATGGCCCTGTCGCTGTGGCTGTTCGATTTGATCTGGACCGCGTTATTCAAGTTGATTGGTATCAGATAGCCGGTTGAATTCCATGGTGGAAGAAAACAAAACCGCTCCCGACCCCGCTGCTCAGCCCGACGCTGATCCCGCAGCCGCTGCGCCCGAAACACCGGTCTCCGCAGCGCCGGAAGTCCCCGAAGTGCCGCCAGTGGCCGAATCAGCCGAATCAGCCGAATCAGCCGAATCAGCTGAAGTTGCCCAGGTGCCGGAAGTCTCCGAGGCGCCGGAGGTGGCTGCCGCCTCCGTCACCCCCGCAGGCGCCGAACAACCCGAGGCCGAACCGGCCGACGAGGAGGCCGCCGGGGAAGCGGCTCCCGAAGTCGCCGAATTCGACGAGTCGGAACTGCTCGGCGACGACTATGTCGATGACGACATCGACGAGGATGAGGACGCCGCCCCGCTGGAAGCCCTTGTCGAGGATGCGCCCGAGGAAGAAGACATCTCGATGGACTGGTACATCCTCAAGGTCCAGGTCAATCGGGAGAATTCCATCTGCGACGCGCTGATGCGACGCGTCAAGGTGGCCGGGCTGGAACGCTTCTTCGGCGAAATCCTCGTGCCTACCGAGGATGTCCGCGAGTTCACCAAGAGCGGCAAACAGCGGATTGTCAAACGCAAACTGTATCCCGGATACATTGTGGTCAACATGTCCATCAATGACGATTCCTGGTTCCTGGTACGGGAGACGCCGGGTATCGGCGATTTCACCGGGGCTGCGGGCAAACCCGCTCCCTTGTCCAAGGAAGAAATCGATCGCATTGTGGCCTCCACCAAACCGGAAACCGTCAAGGCGTCCGAGGAAACGGTTAAGACCGCGATCAAGTTCCGCGAAGGTGACCGTGTGCGAGTCAAGGAAGGGTACTTCCAGAACTATGAAGGCGAAGTCTCCAACATTGATGAACGCAACGGCCGCGTCACCGTGATGATCAACATCTTTGGCCGGCCCAACCCGGTCGAACTGGATCACTGGCAAGTCGAGGATTTGTAGTCGGGGGTCGAACGTCACAGGTTAAACGTCGAAGCCGGAAGGTTCGATAGCCCGACACCAGCGAGGGACAATCAGCGGTAGCGAAAGTCGTGAGACTTTCGGCCAGATAAACAACCGATAACGAAGGTCGCCAGACTTTCGACGAGACAGACGACAGGTAGCGGAAGTCGCCAGGCTTCCAACCACACAGGAAAGCAATCCAATGGCAAAACAGATTACCGGCCAGGCGAAGTTTCAGGTACCTGGTGGCCAAGCCACTCCGGCTCCGCCGGTGGGCACGTCGCTGGGTAAATTCGGTATCAACCTCGGCCAGTTTGTACAGCAATTCAATGACCGCACCAAGGAATACAACGGCACGCCGATTCCGGTCATCGTGACGGTGTACGCCGATCGGACATTTGATTTCGTCACCAAGAGCCCGCCGGCCGCTTCGTTGCTCAAACAGGCTGCCGGTATCGCCAAGGGATCAGGCGTTCCCAACCGCGACAAGGTGGCCACGGTCACGCGTGACCAGGTGCGGGATATTTGTGAAAAGAAGATGCAGGACCTCAACGCTTCGAGTATCGAAACGGCCTGCCGCATGGTCGAAGGAACCGCCCGCAGCATGGGTATCGAGGTCGTCGACTAGGCGTTCTGCAGATTCGCCCGCCGGATGTATGTCCGGCACGTTTGACAATTTGTTTTATTACCGCGATTAAGCGGGAGAGTGTTTTTGTTATGGGAAAAAAATCCAAACGATACAAAGCACTCGCGGAAAAAGTACCAGCCGGGCCCCAGGAACTGCCCCAGGCCGTGGCGATCCTCAAGGAATTTGGTGGAACAAAGTTCGACCAGTCCGTGGAGATCCACATGCGGCTGGGCATTGATGCCAAACAGGCTGACCAGCTAGTCCGCGGGTCAATTGTATTGCCGCACGGGATCGGGAAATCGCAGCGGGTCGTGGTGTTCGCCAAGGGTGATGCCGCGAAGGCTGCCGAGGAAGCCGGTGCCGATCATGTGGGCCAGGAAGAGATGGCCAAAAAAATCCAGGATGGCTGGACGGACTTTGATGTGTGCATCGCCACTCCCGACATGATGGGCGTGGTCGGACCGCTGGGCCGGGTATTGGGTCCGCGTGGTCTGATGCCCTCGCCGCGAGCCGGTACGGTCACGCCCGATGTGGCCAGCACCATCAAGGAATACAAGGCCGGCAAGGTTGAGTTCCGCAACGACAATGGCGGCAATGTGCACGCCGTCGTGGGACGACTCAGCTTTGACCCCCAACAGCTGGAAGAGAACATTTCGGCCTTCATCGACTTGATCACTTCCATGAAGCCGAATGCCATCAAGGGCACCTATATCAAGGGTATCTGCATCGCCGCGACGATGAGCCCGGGAGTGCACATTGCTGCCTGACCTGTGTAGATGAAGATCTGCATCAACTGCTTCATCAACCAGTCAAACGTCACGCGTAAGGTATCCAAATCATGAGTAAAAACGTAAAGAACTTGTTGACCAACGACCTGGTCGGCCGCCTCGAGGGTGTCGAGGATTGCCTGGTAGCCAACGTCATTGGTCTGGACGCGAATACCACCGTCGTGTTGCGCAAGCGACTGCGGGAGAAAGACATCTCGCTGATGGTGGTCAAGAATTCGCTGGCCCGCCGGGCCACCGACGGAACGACCCTGGCACCCGCCTTTGACGCACTAACCGGCACGGCGGCCGTGGTCTGGGGCGGCGAGGATTTCGTCACGCTGGTCAAGGAAGTTGTCGAGCTGGACAAGAGCGATGATTTCGAGGCTTTTGAAGCCCGCGGCGGTGTGCTCGATGGCGAACCTTTGTCCGCGGACAAGGTCAAGGAGATCAGCAAGTGGCCCAGCCGACTGGAGCAACTCAGCATCCTGTCCGGCCAGCTCACTTCGCCATGGACTACACTGCAGTCCCAGCTGACCGGCCCTGGCGGCCAACTGGCCAGCCAAATCGAAAAAATTTCCGAGCAGGCAGAGGAGTAGCCCGGAAGACATCCGTAACCCATCGCCCGATCGGCCCGGCCTGGCTCCGATGATCGGGTGGTTCAACATATTCCTTGAATCGGCCCGCTCCGGTTCAATAATCCAGATTCGACCATTATCAAACAGACGACAAACAGCAACCGGCCGTGGCCGGTACCGAATAAAGAAAGGTTTTATCAATGAACGAAACTGCAACCCTGGAATTCTCGGCTGAAACCAAAGAGCTGGGCGACAAGCTCGCCGAACTCAACCTCAAGCAAGCCAAGGAATTGAGTGATTACCTCAAGGAAGAACACGGGATCGAGCCCGCCGCTGGCGGAGCTGTCATGATGGCCGGCCCGGCCGCTGGCGGCGAAGGTGGCGCAGTCGAAGAGAAGACCGAATTTGACGTGGTCCTGACCGGATTTGGCGACAAGAAACTCGACGTCGTCAAGGTGGTCAAGGCCATCACCGGTGCTTCGCTGATGGAATCCAAAAAGATGGTGGAAGCATGCCCGGCCACCCTGAAAGAAGCAGCGTCCAAAGAAGATGCCGACAAAATCAAAGCTGACGTGGAAGCGGCTGGCGGTAGTATTGAGTTGAAGTAATCGCCGGCCGACAGTCACGGCCGGTCGTCCGCACCCACGCTGACCGGCTGGACCGTGCCTGTCACGTTTGTTGCGGCAGCAATTGCCACGGTGGGCTTGCTGCAAATACTTCAATCCCTAACCAACAGCCCGAACCGACTTGCCACACCATTGTCGCGCGGCCCGCCTGCGGCCCATTGTTGATACGCGATGCCTGCGGGATCGTTCTGCGCGCCGACGCCCTGTGGCGGTTCATCCAGCGTTTCCTGATTACGCCAACCGGACCTTTTCCCGAGCCCGATGGCCGTCCGGTTTTCAGCCTGACCAAATCCACTAGCGGAGACTTCGCGCACTATGGCAACTCCAACCACACGCCGACTGGAACCCACGACCGTCCGCAACTTCGGCAGCGGTCGTGAATATCCTGCACCGCCGGATCTGACCCAGATCCAGACGGCCAGCTACACCGCCTTCCTGCAGGACGGACTGCAGTCCGATCAACGCAAGAATCAGGGCATCGAAGGTGTGCTGCGGGAAATCTTCCCGATCGAATCCTACGACAAGCAAACGCGGCTGGAATATGTCCGCTATGAACTAGGCAAGCCCCGCTATACCCCCAACGAATGCCGCCAGCTGCGACTGACCTACGGTCGCCCGTTTCGCGTCTGGTTGCGGTTGATGAAGGAACAGCCCATCGAGGAAGAAGTCTACCTCGGCGATATTCCCATCATGCTCGGCGGTGGCGAGTTTATTATCAACGGCGCCGAACGCGTCGTGGTCAGCCAGCTGCACCGCAGCCCGGGAATCGACTTTGTGCTGGAATCCGATACCACCAGCGACCGCAAGTTTCCCAGTTGCCGGGTGATTCCCGAACGCGGCAGCTGGATCGAAGTCAACGTCACCAAAAAAGACCTGCTGCAGGTACGGATTGACCAGAGCGGCAAGTTCTCCGCCATGACGCTGCTGCGGGCCATGTCGCCCAAGTTCAGCGAGGATGCCGATATCATGCGCGCCTTTTACGATACGCAAAAGGTGAAAGTGGTCGACAAACGCAGCGCCGGCAAACTGGAAGGCAAGATGGCAGTCGACGACATCGTGTATCCGTCGACGTCGGATCGGGCCGGTGAAATTATCGTGGATGCCGGTCGCAAAATTTCCCGCGACCACGCCGAAGTGATTTGCACGGCGGGTGTGAAAAGCTGTGAAATCATGCCGCAGCCCCGCACGCCACTAATCTTCAATTCGCTGGCCGACGACGCCACCAGCAGTCACGAAGAGGCCTTGCTGCGAATTTACCAGCGACTGCGTCCCGGCAACCCGCCGGCACTGGAAAAGGCCCGCACGCTGTTCAACGAGAAGTTCTATGACGAAAACCGTTACCGGCTCGGCAAGGTGGGACGCTTCCGCATCAACCGCAAGCTGGATCTCGGCGTTTCCGAAAAGGAAATGACGCTGCGTCCCGAGGACATTCTGGCTTCGATCCAGTACATCCTCGAGTTGTCCACGCCCGGTGGCGAAGCCCAGATCGACGACATCGATCACCTCGGCAACCGCCGCTTGCGCACCATCGACGAGCTGGCTTCGGACGAGCTGCGCAAGGGTTTCCTCAAGCTGCGGCGTACCGTTCAGGAACGCATGAGCCTGAAGGATCAGGAAGACATGACGCCCCGCTCGCTAATCAACCCCAAGAGCATTTCGGCGGCTATCGAGTACTTCTTTGGCCGCGGCGAATTGTCGCAGGTGGTGGACCAGACCAATCCACTGTCCCAGTTGACTCACGAGCGGCGTCTGTCGGCGCTGGGGCCGGGTGGTTTGAACCGGAAACGGGCGGGTTTCGAGGTGCGCGACGTACACATTTCGCACTACGGCCGCATCTGCCCGATCGAAACGCCCGAGGGCACCAACATCGGACTGATTTCCAGCCTTGCCATCTACGCCGGCGTCGACGATTACGGATTCCTGGTGACGCCCTATCGCAACGTTAAAAACGGCAAGGTCACCGACGAAACGGTTTGGCTGCGGGCCGACGAGGAAGCCGATGCGTTTGTGGCACCGGCCGACACGACCGTGGAAGGCAACGCCATCGTGGGCTCCAAGGCTCTGGGCGGCAACATCATCGCCCGCTACCACGCCGACTTTGAACTCGTTTCGCCGGGCGAAGTCGAGTACATCGATATCGCGCCCAGCCAGATGGTGGGTGTCTCGGCCGGATTGATTCCGTTCCTCGAGCACGACGACGCCAACCGCGCCCTGATGGGCTCGAACATGCAGCGGCAAGCGGTCCCCTTGCTGGTCGCCGAAGCGCCTATCGTGGGTACCGGCATGGAGCGCTCGATTGCGGAAAACTCCAGCATGGTGGTTACCGCGCGGCGGGCCGGCAAGGTCAACTACGTGGACTCGACGCGAATCGAAGTCGGCAACGACGTTTACGAGTTGAAAAAATACGTCGGCCTGAACGAACGTACCTGCCAGAACCAGAAACCGCTGATCAAACCTGGCGACAAGGTGACTCGGGGCCAGGTGCTGGCCGACGGGGCAGCGACCGAAAACGGTATTCTGGCCCTTGGCCGCAACGTGCTGGTCGGTTTCATGTCCTTCGACGGGTACAACTTCGAGGATGCCATCATCATCAGCGAAGAGCTGGTGAAGAACGACACCTACACGTCGATTCATATTGAGGAATTCGACGTGGAGATTCGCGAGACCAAGCTGGGCCGCGAGGAATTCACCAAGGATATTCCCAACGTCAGCGAAAAGGCCCTGCGCAACCTCGATCCCAACGGGATTGTGCAGGTCGGCACCTATGTCAAACCGGGCGACATTCTGGTGGGCAAGGTCTCGCCCAAGTCCAAGACGGAGCTGACGCCGGAAGAAAAATTGCTGCACGCGATTTTTGGTCGAGCCGGTGAAGACGTGAAAAACGATTCGCTGGAAGTGCCGTCGGGCATCGAAGGCATTGTCATCGATACGCAGCGGTTTTCGCGTCGCATGAGCCTTTCGGAGGAAGAGCGCAAGGTCTATGAAAAGGACCTGAAGGCGGCCGAGAACGAAGGCAACGACCGCATCGCCCGCGCGTTTACGGAAATGATCGAGGCCATGGAAAAGGCCGTCGGCAGGACGATCACCGATGAGGACGGCGCACCGCTGGTTCGCGACAACGACGCCAAGTTCATCGCCGAGAAGGCCGAGAATTTCCGGCTGCAGACGCTGACCGAAGGCATGCGGAGCGAGGAACGCATCGTCCAGTTGCAGGCACTGCACGACGAGCACGCGCCGCTGGTCACCATTGCCATTGACGCCCGCGACCGTACCGTCAACAGCATGAAGCGTGGCGACGAACTGCGCAGCGGCGTGCTGCAAATGGTCAAGGTGTACATCGCGACCAAGCGGGTAATTTCGGTCGGCGACAAAATGGCCGGACGCCACGGCAACAAGGGCGTGATTGCCAAGATCATGCCGGAGGAAGACATGCCGTTTCTGGCAGACGGAACGCCGCTGCAAATTCTGCTGAATCCGCTGGGCGTGCCCAGCCGCATGAACGTGGGCCAGATTCTGGAGACCCACCTGGGTTGGGCCGGAGCCAAGCTTGGATTTCGCGCCATCACGCCGGTCTTTGACGGTGCTTCCGAAGAGATCATCAACGATTGTCTGGTAGAAGCCGGGCTGCCGCGTAACGGCAAGGCCCAGTTATTCGACGGACGGACGGGTCTCGCGATGGAGCAGGAAACCACGGTCGGCTACATCTACATGATGAAGCTGCACCACCTGGTGGATGACAAGGTGCACGCCCGCAGCACCGGACCGTACTCGTTGATCACCCAGCAACCGCTGGGCGGCAAAGCCCGCTTTGGCGGTCAGCGTTTCGGCGAGATGGAAGTGTGGGCGCTGGAAGCCTACGGGGCTGCCTACATCCTGCAGGAACTGTTGACGGTCAAGAGCGACGATGTCGAGGGCCGTACCAAGATCTACGAATCGATGGTCAAGGGAGAGAACACGCTGGAAGCCGGCACGCCGGCCAGCTTCGACGTGTTAACCAACGAGATTCGCGGTCTGGCACTCAACATGCAACTGGAAAAACGACGCGGTTAACGCGTTAAACAACATGGCGGCCGGCACGGGCGGGCCGCCAATCCGATTACGGGCAACCAACAACGACACATCCGAGCAACTCGAAAACAGGAGCTGGTGAATATGGCAAACGCCGACACCGCATACGAACGCGTCAACGATTACGCCTCGGTCAAAATCAGCCTCGCTCGTCCCCACGACATCCGCAGCTGGTCGATGGGCGAAGTCAAGAAACCGGAGACGATTAATTACCGAACCTACCGTCCGGAAAAGGACGGTTTGTTCTGCGAACGTATCTTTGGTCCGGAAAAGGACTGGGAATGCGCCTGCGGTAAATATCGCGGCATGAAGTACAAAGGCATGATCTGTGATCGCTGTGGCGTGAAAGTCACCCACTCGCGAGTGCGTCGCAAACGCATGGGCCACATCGAACTGGCCGCGCCAGTCGTGCATATCTGGTTCTTCAAGGCCATGCCCAGCCGCCTCGGCAACCTGCTGAACATGAAAACCACCAGCATGGAAAAAGTGATCTACTTCCAGGATTACGTGGTTGTCGATCCGGGCGCCACCGAACTGGAGCATCGCCAGCTGTTGACCGAGGAAGAGTATCGCGCCGCCCGGGCCCAGTACGGCGACGACGCGTTTGAGGCAGGCATGGGTGCCGAAGCCGTCCGCAAGCTGCTGATGCAACTGGACCTCGTTAAATTGTCCGAGGACCTGCGTGTGGAACTTGCCGAAACGGGCTCCAAGCAAAAAGCCAAGGACTACACCAACCGGCTGAAAATCGTCGAAGCCATTCGGGATAGCGACAACAAACCGGAATGGATGGTGCTGGATGTGATCCCTGTGATTCCGCCGGACCTCCGCCCGCTGGTGCTGCTGGATTCAGGCAACTTTGCCACCAGTGACCTCAACGACCTGTATCGCCGAATCATCAACCGCAACAACCGCTTGCGCAAGCTGGTCGACCTGAACGCCCCCGAAGTGATCATCCGCAACGAAAAACGGATGTTGCAGCAGTCGGTTGACGCCCTGTTCGACAACAATCGCTGCAAGCGACCGGTGCTGGGCAGCAGCAATCGCCCGCTCAAGTCGCTGACCGACATGATCAAGGGCAAGCAAGGCCGTTTCCGCGAAAATCTGCTCGGTAAACGCGTGGACTATTCGGCGCGTAGTGTGATTGTGGTGGGACCGCGTTTGAGACTGCACCAGTGCGGTTTGCCCAAAAAGATCGCGCTGGAACTGTACCAGCCGTTTATCATTCGCAAGCTCAAGGAAAAGGGCCACGCCGACACGATCAAGAGCGCCAAGAAAATGCTGGAGCGCAAGGACGAGGAAGTGTGGGACATTCTGGAAGAAGTCATTCAGAATCATCCGGTGCTGTTGAACCGGGCACCCACGCTGCACCGCATGGGTATTCAGGCGTTTGAACCGGTGCTGGTCGAAGGCAACGCCATTCACCTGCATCCGCTGGTCTGCAAGGGATTCAACGCCGACTTCGACGGTGACCAGATGGCCGTGCACCTGCCACTGTCCATCGAGGCCCAGGTCGAGGCGCACACGCTGATGATGTCGACCAACAACATTTTCGCGCCGTCCAACGGCCGGCCGATCATGAGCCCCTCGCAGGATACCGTGATGGGTTGTAACTACATCACGATCACGCTGCCCAACCGGCCGGGCGAAGGCATGACGTTCGCTTCGCTGGACGAAGCCGATCTGGCCTACTCCCACGGCATTATCGATCTGCACGCGCGAATCAACGTGCGGCTGCCCGAAGGGCAAAATGTCCGCGTCAACGAAGAAGAAACGTTGCCGAGTCAGATCATCGAAACCACCTACGGACGCATTATGTTCAACATGATGCTGCCCGTTGGGATGGACTTCTATAACTATCCCATGAGAAGTGGCGACCTGGCGACCGTGATCTCGGACTGCTACCAGGGTCTTGGACGGCGAGCCACGATCAAGTTGCTGGACGATATGAACCAGCTGGGATTCCGCGAGAGCACGCGAAGCGGTTTGTCCTTCGCCACCGACGATCTGGTGACGCCCGAGAGCAAGGAAAAATTTGTGGCGGCCGCCGAAAAGGAAGTGCTCAAGTTCCGCAAACACTACGAACGCGGTGTGATCACCGATCAGGAACGCTACAACAAGGTCCTGGATACCTGGACTCATGCCCGTGAAAGCATCACGGCCGAGATGATGAAAGCCATGGAAGCCGACGATCGCGGCGGTCACGGCTATGTCAATCCGGTGTTCCTGATGGCCAACTCCGGTGCCCGTGGTGGTACCGAGCAAATTCGGCAGCTGGCCGGGATGCGTGGTTTGATGGCGAAGCCGACCGGCGAGATCATTGAAACACCGATCAAGGCCAACTTCCGCGAAGGCCTGTCGGTGCTCGAATACTTTTCCTCCACGCACGGTGCCCGCAAGGGTCTGGCCGATACGGCGCTGAAGACTGCCGACTCGGGTTACCTGACGCGTAAACTTGCCGATGTGGCCCAAAACGTGGTGGTCACGTTGGAGGACTGCAAAACGTCGCAGGGCGTCACCAAGGGTGTCGTCTATCGCGGCGAGAACGTGGAAGTCCGGCTGGCCACCGCCATCAAGGGCCGCGTTAGCCGCCAGAATATCGTTAACCCGGTGACGGACGAAGTGATCGTGCGTGAAAACGAAATGATCACGCCCGAAATCGCCCGCAAGATCGAGGAAATGGGACTGGAGAAAATCCAGGTTCGCAGCCCGATGACGTGCGACGCGTCGCTGGGTACTTGCCGACGCTGCTACGGCATGGACATGTCAACCGGAGCCCTCGTGGAGGAAGGCATGGCCGTCGGCATCATCGCCGCACAAAGTATCGGCGAGCCCGGTACGCAGCTGACGATGCGGACGTTCCACATCGGTGGTGTGGCCGGTACGCAAACCGAGGAAAGTGAAAAGAAGGGCACCAAGGGCGGCAAGGTCAAGCTGACCCGCATGCGGTACGTGACCAACGAAAACGGCGATACCGTTGTGCTGACGCGGAACGGCGAGATCGCCATCCTCGATTCCAAGGGCCGTGAACTGGAAAACCACAAGGTTCCGATGGGTGCCATCCTGACCGTTGCCGAAGATCAGGAGATCGAGCCGGGGTCCGTTCTCTGCCAGTGGAACCCGCACGCCATTCCCATCCTGTCGGAGGTCAGCGGCAAAGTGCGTTACGAAGACATCGTCGACGGCGAAACCATGGCCGAGGCCAAGGACGCCAGCGGTACGGTGCGGCGGACGATCATCGAGCACAAGGGTGAATTGCACCCGCAAATCGTGGTCGAGGACAAGGAAGGCAAGCCGCTGGATGTTTACTATCTCCCCGAACGTGCCAACATCATCGTTGAGGACGGCGCGAAGATTTCAGCCGGTTCGACCGTGGCGGAAACGCCGCGTGAGGCAACCGGTATTTCGGACATCACCGGCGGTCTGCCACGTGTCACCGAGATCTTCGAGGCACGCAAGCCCAAGGATCCGGCGGTGCTGGCCGAGATCGATGGCGTCGTGGAAATTCTCGGCGAAAAACGACGCGGAAAACGCTCGATTATCGTCAAGAGCGAAAGCGGCATCGAACGCGAACACCTCGTGCCGCCAGGCAAACGCTTCCTCGTGCACGCCGGCGATGTGGTCAAGTCCGGCAGCTCGCTGGTCGATGGTCCGCTGGTCCCGCATGACATTCTGCGTGTTTCCGGAGAAGAAGCCGTCCAGCAATACCTGCTGCACGAAATCCAGAACGTCTACCGCAGCCAGCGGGTGGAGATCAACGACAAGCACATCGAAATCATCGTGGCGCGGATGCTCCGCAAGGTGAAAGTGGAAACGCCGGGTGACACGTCGCTGTTGCCGGGGCTGGTCTGTGACCGGTTCTATTTCCGCTCAGTCAACGACGAGCTGTCCAGGTGCCTGCGGATTACCAACAAGGGCGACAGCGATTTCGAAGAAGGCCAGATCGTAGCCAAGACCCAGCTGGAGCAAACCAACGCCCAGATCGAGGCGCTCGGCGGCACTCCCGCCAAAGGTACCAGGTGCAAACCGGCAACCTGCAGCACGCAGTTGCTGGGGATCACCAAAGCCTCGGTGCAAAGCGGTAGTTTTATCTCTGCAGCCAGTTTCCAGGAAACGACCAAAGTGCTGACCGAAGCGGCACTGGCTGGCAAGATCGACAACCTCGTCGGTCTCAAGGAAAACGTGATTCTCGGTCACCTGATTCCAGCCGGAACCGGTTTCCGCACGTTCCAGGAATCCGAAGTGCACTTCAAACTGGAAGCCATTCCAGGACTTACCTCGACCGCCAGCCAAACGCTGGAAGAATCCTTCCCGTTGCTCGAATCGGCGACTCCCGCCGAAACGGCTGCCGTGCAACCGGCTGTATCCGGTGGCGGTGGCGGTGGCGACCTGGCCAGCATGCTGGGCGGCCCAGGCGCCGGTGCCGAAATGGGATTTGATGCCGGCGGCGGTGACGATGAATCGCTGCCTCCGTCTGCGACCGCCGATGATCTGACCCTGATCGAGGGCGTCGGTCCCAAGACCCAGGAACTACTCAACCAGGCCGGGATCTACAACTTCAACGATCTGGCCAATGCCCGACCGGATCAAATCCGTGACATTCTCACGGCCGAAGGCGGCATTTACGCTTCGCATGATCCTACGACCTGGCCACAGCAAGCCGCATTGGCTGCCGCCGGACAATGGGATGAACTGAAAGCGTGGCAGGACGAACTGGACGGCGGCAAGATGGTCGCCGGTAGTACCGCGGGAGGACCCAAGGACGATCTGGCGAAGATCGAAGGCATTGGTCCCAAAGTGGAAGAGTTGCTCAATGGCTCGGGCATTCACACCTACCAGGAACTGGCCAACGCCTCGCCGGATCAGATTCGCAATATTCTGACGGCTGCCGGCGGCGCCTTTGTTGCTCACGATCCCACCACGTGGCCCCAACAAGCCGCTATGGCCGCCGCCGGACAGTGGGATGAGCTGAAAGTCTGGCAGGATCAACTGGATGGTGGCAAAGTCGTCGAGGTTGTCGTGGAAGCAGTCGTCGAGCCGGAAGATCTGACCAAAATCGAAGGGGTCGGCCCGGCGATTCAGAATCACCTGAATGCAGCCGGCATCCTGACTTACCAACAGTTGTCGCAGGTCAGTGTCGAAGATATTCGCGGCATCCTCGAAGCTGCTGGCGGCGCCTTCGTTGCACACGATCCCACCACGTGGCCCCAACAAGCCGCTATGGCCGCCGCTGGCCAATGGGAACAACTGCAAACCTGGCAGGACGAACTGGACGGCGGAAGAATGTGATCAGGCTGTAGGTCGAGGTTGCAGGTCGAAGGTCGCAGGTCGCAGGTCGCAGGTCGCAGGTCGCAGGTCGCAGGTCGCAGGTCGCAGGTCGCAGGTCGCAGGTCGCAG
>CAMYKF010000409.1 GCA_947258905.1 uncultured Pirellulaceae bacterium
GAATGGATACTTCGTGCGTGGATGACATGACATTGCCGCCGTTGGAATTGCCGGACGATTAGACAACTCAAAACGTTTTTTGAGTTTACGTGGTCAGGCAGGCGAGATCCTGCGCACGTCAGCTGACTGAATGCATGACTGCTGAGCGAGGGCCTCGCTCAGCTACGTGCAGGCGTGCGAGGGCCTCGCTCAGCTACATCTCCACGCGGCTTCCCAAACCCAAGCGCATTGCATTCTCATAGACCACCTGGGCACCAATCACATCTTCCAGCGTATTTCCAACCGATTTAAACAGGGTGATTTCGTCGGCTGATTGACGCCCGGTCATCGTTTCGGCGATCAACTCGCCAATTTCACCCACCACATGATCGGCCGTGATCTCGCCACGCTGGATCGGCTGAATCAGATCACCTGCTTCTTCCAGCACCGATTCGCGATGATCGACGAAGACACGCGCCCGCACCACGGTGGCTGCGGGTATTTCAACGACTTCGGGTTTATAGGAACCGATCGCGTTGATGTGTGTTCCCGGCGCGATGGCCGCGTCATCAAACACGGGCGTGCGGGAACTGGTAACCGCGCAGACAATGTCGGCGTCGCCAACCGCTTCCTCGGCAGACACGGCCGGTTGCACATCAATGTCCACATCCAGTTCGCTTATGAAGTTCAACACGTGATCGCGGTTAAGTGAATAGATTTTGACTTGCTGGATATCGCGAACAGCGCGCATGGCGTCCAGATGGGTGCCTGCCTGGGCGCCGGAGCCGATGATCCCCAGCCGGCTGGCATCCGGTCGCGCCAGCAAGTCCGTTGCGACGCCCGAAGCCGCTGCGGTGCGAATTCCGGTCACCGCCGAACCGTCCAATAACGCAAGAGGCTGTCCCGTTTCCGGATCAAACACATTCACAACACCCAGGATATTGGGTAGCCCGCGTTGGATATTGCCGTTGCACACGGAAACGATTTTTACGACCAGCGACTTGCCTTGCTGATCGTGGATTTGACCGGGCATAACCAGCGTGGTCCCGGATTCCTCGGGCAGTTCGACGTGAATGCGTGGCGGAATGGCCGTCATCGGATCGGAAATCAGCGTCAGGGCTCGCCGCATCGCCAGGATGGCGTCGGGCATGGGCAAGGCCTCTACGACCTGATCGGCATTCAGAATTAACATGCGAGTCAGTCGGTTGAATGAAATGCTGCAGTCGATCGTTTATCATATCGCCCGGTTGCGTGATCCCAATCCCACGACACTTCCGGACCCCTCATGAAAATCACTCGCATATCCGCTTATCAGGTCGACTTGCCTTTGCACGAAGGCAGTTACAAATGGTCCGGTGGCAAGTCAGTCGATGTATTCGACAGCACAATCGTGGAGATCGAAACCGACTCGGGCGAGACAGGCTACGGCGAAGTCTGCCCGCTGGGTCCGTTTTACCTGCCAGCCTACGGACCGGGCGTTCGCACAGGGCTGAAGGAACTGGGGCCTCACTTGCTCGGCATGAATCCGCTGCACATGGGCCCGCTCAATCAGCGCATGGATGCCGCTCTAAAAGGCCACGCCTATGTCAAATCCGGCATCGACATGGCGTGTTGGGATCTGTTGGGCAAAGTCAGTGGGCGCAGCGTGTGCGAATTGCTGGGCGGTCCGTTTGCTGATGACTTTGTCCTGTATCGAGCCATTTCTCAGGAAGAACCGGATGCCATGGCAGCCAAAGTCGCCGGCTATCGTGACGAAGGCTATCGTCGTTTTCAGCTCAAGGTCGGCGGCGATCCCGATGTCGATATCCAGCGAATCCATCGTGTCGCCAACCAGTTGCAGACCGGCGACAAGCTGATCGCCGACGCCAATACCGGTTGGCTGATGCATGAAGCGGCCCGGGTCGTTCGCGCGGTGCGTGATGTGGACGTATACATCGAGCAGCCTTGTCTGTCGTACGAAGAGTGCCTGTCGATTCGTCGCCGCACCGATCACCCGTTTGTGATGGATGAGTCAATTCACGGGATGCCCGAGTTGTTGCGAGCAGCCGGCGAGAATGCCATGGATGTGGTGAACATCAAAATCAGCAAGTTCGGTGGGTTGACCAAAGCGCGATTGGCCCGTGATTTATGTGTTTCGCTGGGCATCGCCATGACGCTGGAAGACAGCTGGGGCGGCGACATTGTCACCGCCGCCATTGCCGCACTGGCGCACAGCACACCGACCGAGTTGCTGTTCACCGCCACCGATTTCAACAGCTACGTCACCGTCAGCACCGCCGAGAACGCCCCCCAGCGACAGCACGGTCGCATGTCTGCATCCCGGGAACCTGGTTTGGGAATCCGCCCGCGGCTGGATGTATTGGGAGAGCGGGTGCTGGAGATTGGCTGACCGTTGACAGATCGAATTGGTCCCGAAAGGACCACGTCATGTAGCCGCTGGCGAAGCCAGGGGAAATAAATCATTGCAATAACCGGTGCGGCCCGGAGGGCCGCGGCCTCCTATTGTCCAACCCCTTCGTTCCTGGTTCACCACAAATATTTCTCATCGAAATCGATGCTGTGTCGCGCGAGCAACTCACGGAACTCATCCTGATACGACTTCCTTGCGTGATGCCTTTTCTGATTCTGAATGTACACCCGCACTGCGGCGACTTGGGATTCGCTGACGGTAAATGCACCATAACCTTCCTGCCACGCAAATTTCCTGATCTTGAGTTTCTCTTCATTTGCCCATTTGGACGAGTGAGATTTGACTCGCATCAACAGATCTGACACGCATATCGTGGGCTTGAGTTTGCATAACACATGCACGTGGTCGGACATTCCGCCAATTTCCAGCGGAACACCGCCTTCTCCCTTGATAACACCGCCAATGTATCTATGCATTTCAGGTTCGAGGGCCGATGTTAGGAGGTTTAACCGGTTTTTGGTACTGAAGACGATGTGATAGAGCAGGTTGGTGTACGTACCAGCCATTGCTGCGCTCCTCCGGAGCTGAATGTGTTTTTTCACACCATATCCGCGGGCCGTGCCCGCGGCTACATGACCGGGCCCCTGCGGGGCCGGGACGCCTGTGGATTAGCTATGGCATCTATCTTGAATGGCTGTACTTGAGTTGACGGTGCTGGAGAATGCTTGCGTGCTGTTG
>CAMYKF010000410.1 GCA_947258905.1 uncultured Pirellulaceae bacterium
CCTTGCCGAAAAGTTTCCCCGGCAGGGTGAAGTCGTTGCGATAGATGCTGCGTAGAAGCTCGGCGCGCAGCACCGGCATGTTCTTGGGGTCGCCCGAGCCGATGAAGAAGTGACACTTGTCGGCGCAGGCGCCGCAGCGCACGCAGCAGTCCATGAAGATCTGCAGCGAACGGTATTTGGCGAGGCGCTCCTTGAAGCCGTCGTGGATGATCTGCTGCCAGTTCTCCGGCAGCTTCCAGTCCTCGTCGGTCGGCGACCACTGGCGCGAGTTGGGGAACCCGAGGTAGTCCAGCGCCTTCACCGATCCGGGGTAGCTCCAGCTCCCCCGCCGGGCCTCGAAATCGATCGAGGGGTCCATCCAGTCCGAAGCACTTGGCTTGAGACTGATCTGCAGCAGCTCTTCGGGTGTTTTCTCGGCCATCACTTACTCTCCGCATCGAGCGGGATGCCCGCGGCTTCCAGCTTGTCCTTGAGCTCCGGGTTAATGTTTACGCAACACGACTTCCTCGCTGCCCTGCGGTATCCGCACATTCTCTACCAGTTCGACAACGCGGTCCGGCGGCGGAGGCGTCAGGTACGACACGCTTAGCGTAACAGCGAAGTTCAACAGCATGCCCAGCGTGCCGATCCCTTGCGGGGAGATTCCAAACAGCCACTCATCCTGCGTGAGAACCGGTTCTTTAAAGAACATTGGCAACACCTTGTCGGCTGTGCACATCACGATGTAGACGAGCGTGAACACGAGCCCCGTTGTCATCCCGAGTACTGCGCCGGTTCGATTGGCGCGTTTGGAAAAAATGCCGAGGAAGATGACCGGGAAGAAACTGGCCGCCGCCAGTCCGAATGCAAACGCCACCACCTCGCCGACGAAGCCCGGTGGATTGATGCCAAAGTACCCCGCGACGATGATGCCAAAAATAATGGCAATGCGACCAATCAACACCCGCCGTTCCTCGGTCGCGTGCGGCGCGAAAAACTGCACGAACAAGTCGTGGGCCAGTGAGGAACTGATCACCAACAGCAATCCCGCGGCCGTCGACAACGCCGCCGCCAAACCACCTACAGCGACCAGAGCAATCACCCATGGCGGCAATCCGGCGACCTCCGGGGTCGACAACACGATGATATCGCGGTCGATTTTGGCCAGTTCGGACTTTTCAACACGATTTCCATTCGCATCGGTCGTATCCATCAATTTGAGACTGATCGTGCCGTCGCGGTTCCAGTCATCAATGACGAGCAACCCTGTTTGTTGCCAGCGCATGGCCCAGTCAAGTGGCTCGCCGTCCCCCGTTTCCAGCGAGTAAATAACGCGACTGACGTCGTTGCCTTGCAGTGCTGCCCATGCCTCGGCCGACTGGTTCGGAAACTGCCAGGTCTTTGTGACGCCGCCCACGTCAGTCACCTGCAGTTGCCGAATTTTGGATTCGTGCAGCGAATTGATCAGGTTGTAACGGGCAAACATGCCCAGGGCAGGTGCGGTGGTGTAGAGGATGGCAATAAACAAGATAGCCCAGACCGCCGAGTACCGCGCGGCTCGCACACTCTTTACCGTATAGAACCGCACGATCACATGCGGCAGTCCCGCTGTGCCAAACATCAGCGCAGCCGTGATGCAGAACACGTTGAGCTGAGAGAATTTCGTAAAGGGCTGCGTATACATCTCTTCGCCCAGGCCGACGAGTACATCGTTCAGTTTTTCGGAGATGTTGCTGAACACGAATGCAGACTGTGGCACCGGATCGCTGGTCAAAAAATTCGAAATGGCCACGCTGGGAATAATAAAAGCCATAATGAGGATGAAATACTGGGCTACCTGCGTCCACGTGATGCCCTTCATCCCGCCGAGCACGGCAAAGAAGGCAACGATGCCCATGCCGATCATCACACCAATCCACAATTCCACTTCCAGGAATCGCGAAAACACCACGCCCACACCCTTCATCTGGCCGGCAACGTAAGTAAGCGAAATAAAGATGGCACAGATCGCCGCCACAACCCGCGCGATGTCGCTGTAGTAACGTGCGCCGATGAAATCAGGCACGGTGTAATGGCCGAACTTGCGCAGGTAGGGAGCCAGCAACAGGGCCAGCAATACGTAACCACCGGTCCAGCCCATCAAATACACGGCACCGTCGCTGCCGGAGAAACTGATCAAGCCCGCCATGCTGATAAACGACGCGGCGCTCATCCAGTCAGCCGCAGTCGCGGCGCCATTGGCCACAGCCGGCACGCCCTGTCCGGCAATATAAAAGCCCATCGAATCCCGCACGCGACTCCGCCAGCCGATGTACAGGTACAAACCGAACGTGATAGCGACAAAGGCCCACGTCCACGGTCGTGCCGGATCACCCGCAGCCAGTACCAACATTCCTTCCAGCGGCATGGCTATTCCTCCACACCGTACTTGCGGTCCAGACGGTCCATCCACAGGGCATAAACCAGTACCAGCGCGATGAACACGTAGATGGACCCCTGCTGGGCGAACCAGAACCCCAGTCCCACTTGTCCAATCTTGATCGTGTTCAGCTGTTCAATGAAAAAAATACTGAAGCAGTAGGCGACGACGAACCAGATCGTCAGCAAGACGGCAATGATCCGCAGATTGTCCCGCCAGTATTTTCGGTGCTGTTTGGGCTGGGTCATGAATTGAAAGCAAGTAAAAGAAGCGGTGTCAGTCTGCCGCATTGTGGCACACCACGGACCTGCAATAAAGTAAGTAGTAAATCTGACAGCCCCGAGTGACAACCACAATCGGCCAATTGCCATGACGGACATCCATACGCTGACACCCGACCATTCCACCGCGATCGACGAAATCGCTGGCTTGCTCGATCCGGACCTGCGGATCTTTGCGGTCACCGGAGCCGGCATGTCAGCCGACTCGGGGTTGCCCACCTATCGTGGCGTGGGCGGCCTGTACAACTCGGGCCAGACTGAACAGGGCATGACCATCGAGCAGCTGTTATCCGGCGGCACGTTTCGTCGACAGCCCGAATTGACGTGGAAGTATCTCGGCGAGATCGGCAGGGCCTCGTCCGGCGCCCGTTTCAATCGAGGTCACGAAATCCTTGCGGAGATGGAATCGCACTTTGCCGACTTTTGCATCCTGACCCAGAACAT
>CAMYKF010000411.1 GCA_947258905.1 uncultured Pirellulaceae bacterium
GGCGTTCGCCTGGCGACGTGATTGTGGGCGAACACAAGATCATTGGCAGCGCCCAGCGGAGGGCCCGAGGGGCACTGTTGCAGCACGGCAGTCTGCTGCTGGCGAGATCCCGGAACGCCCCCGAATTGCCTGGTGTGCATGATCTCAGCGGCATGGTGGTTTTCGCCAGCGAAGACTATACCCGCCACTGGATTAACTGTGTCGCGGCAACTCTGGGCTGGCAATTGCAGCCGGGTAATTTGACGCATCAGGAGATTGAAAGTGCCGCAAAGATCGAAATCGAAACGTTCGAGAACGAGAACTGGACGTGCAAACGGTGACGGGAGTTGACGCGCCGCGTGCGCGCCGAAAACGAGTCGTCGCGGGCGCTTTGGCAAGCGTCAGGGATTGTGTTAATCGCCCCGCTGGGGCAATGGTTAAATTGCCCGAAACTGGAAAGATGGTCCATTGATTGCCCGAAACTGGAAAGATGGTCCATTGCGATTTGGCGGGCTGACTGCCTATAATAGGCCATTGAGGGAGAATTTATAGCTTTACCTTATATCGACTGGTGTTGACGCCCGACCCAGCGAGGTCGGGATCGTGGCTATCGTGTGATGGGATCGCGGTAGCAGGGGGATCTTTTCATTCAGGAAGTGGTGAATGCAAGTAAAGCTAAGGGTAATTGGGGGCAAAAACGACGGCAGGGAGATCAAGATTTCGGTCCCCGAGTTTATCATCGGACGTGGTGAAAATGCGCACTTGAGGCCCAGCAGTGATTTGGTCAGCCGCCATCATTGCAGTCTGTTCATCAGGAACGGTTCGCTCGTTATCAAAGACATGGACAGTCGCAACGGCACCTTTGTCAACGGTACTAAGTTGGTCGGGGAGTACGTTGCCAAGGTGGGTGACACGTTGCGGGTTGGTCGCTTGCAATTCGAAGTCCTGATTGATCACATGCAACCTGGTAACAAGAAGCCCAAGGTACAGGGCGTGGCCGAAGCGGCTGCGCGCACGGTGGGAAGCGCGAAGTCACCTGAGGGACTGGATGACGAGAGCATTACTGACTGGTTGGCTCCCACCGAAGACGATTCAACCAAGTCGCTAACCGATACACAGCAATTCAGTCTGGAGGAAACTCCGACCAAAATGTTTGTGCGGAGTGATGAGCTGTCAGACAGCGATGGGCAGGTTCCGGGTAGCGGCGAAGATACCACGGACTCGGGCAGCAAAAAGCACAAGAAATTCAAAAAGCTGCCACCCAAGAAGGCGAACAAGGCAGACAGTTCCAAGAGTGCTGCGGACGACGTTTTGAGAAAATTTTTCAATCGCCGCTGAGTTTTGAGCCTCGATCATCTAAAGGCCCGGGATTTTTGTGGAAATCCTGGGCTTTTTTCAAATATTGGCCCCCCGCCAGCAGAATAATGCAGTTGTTCTTGTTCTTCGTTTTTCCGGCAACTGAAACTCGTCGAGTTTCCGGCAGGTATTAACAATACCATCCAGGGATTGCAATTTTGGCTGATGAACTGAGATATCTCGTTCGACGTTGTATCGCCGGACAGGCCTCCGCGCAGATTGACTTTATGCAGCGGTTTCAGGGCCCGGTGTTCGGATTTTGCATGCGCATGCTGCGACAACGTGAAGACGCCGAAGATTGCACCCAGGAGACGATGATACGCGTGATGCGGAACCTGCATCGCTGGGACCCGGGACGAAAAATCGAGCCTTGGTTGTTTACGATCGCCGGGAATCGCTGTCGCACCCGCTTGTCGAGACGTTGTAGCCGGCCCCAGCCAGTTTCGCTGGAAAGTCCCGTTGAGGACAAGTCGCGTCTGTATCAGGACGCTGCGTTGCTGGCTGAGGAAGTCGATTTGGCCCTCGCCGAGCTGCGTAGCGAATACCGCAATGCATTCACCTTGTTCCATCGGCATGAGATGAGCTATGACGAAATTGCGGGAATGATGGATGTTCCACTGGGGACCATCAAAACGTGGGTTCATCGGGCGCGTCGCGAACTGGTCGCGCGGCTGACGCAACGTGGAGTAATCGAGGAGTCAAAACGTGAATTGCGAGCAGTTCGAGAGAAGAGCGCAGCAGCTGCTGGATGATCGAGCCAATCTGCGTCTCGATTTGCCCCTGCAGCAACATGCACGCGATTGCTCAGCGTGTGACCGCGCGCTGGCGATCTTTGACTGCTTTTGCGCTATGCCAGCGCTGGATGCCGCTACCCCGAACGTCGAGCTGGTGTCAGCTCATTCCGCGCAGACGAAAAAAATATGGCGTCATCGGCAACCCAACCGCGTGCGTAATCGTGTCATGGTGGCCGCCGCAGCCCTGCTCATGATCAGCTTGACCCTGGTGACCCGCACCGTAACGGCTCCGGCAACCGCCTGGTTTGTGCAACCACCTCATGTCAGCCTCGCATCCATGACCGAGGCCGTCGATTTTTCAGGGTTGTGGGCCTTCCAGGAACAACTGCCGGAAGTGCCCGCCGTCGATATTACGGCGATCTCACGCATCGACTTGCTAACCCTGATGCCTCACAAGCCCGCTCAGGTCGTACGGAATCTGCCCGCCACAATTGAGACGATCGAGCCAATCTATCGGTATTCAACCGAGTTCCCGATGTTGAATCAGTGGTCATCGGGGATTAACTACACGCTGGGGCTGATTCAAAGTACCCTGCCCGGTCCCTCCGACGCAGCCGGCGCCCAGCGACCCATCCCCGAACTTGGCAAGGCCCTCCACGTCGATCGCCGCCATCTCTGTTGAGCCGAGCTCGGCGTTCTGTATCTGAAATCCGTCGGTATTCTCTGCGCATCGTTGCGTTTCGACGCGCTCTGCGTTCTTGACGTCGCCCGCTGGCGAACGCTCCGGGTAAAGAACCCGGAGGACGAAGGACGCAGTGCACACGCGAAAGAAATGAACGGAAGCCACATGCCTTTCCTCACGGCAATTTTTCTTTGCGCTTCTCCAGGTCTCGACGCACTTTGAGTTTTTTGCGGTCGCAACCCACCCGAAACTGGACGCGGATTCCCGGTGCCCATCCTGATTTTGTCCGTACGACCGGCATATCCGGCAATCTTGCCCTGCTTCCCTGTTTTGCCTGATGATTAATTTCTGTTTTTTCCTGACACTTTT
>CAMYKF010000412.1 GCA_947258905.1 uncultured Pirellulaceae bacterium
CGGAGGCAGCAAACTGAACGAAATCGGATTGCCGAGATACGCAGAGACCGAATCACCGCCGTGTTCTTTCACGAGCTGCCGCACCTTCGTGCCGATCTCCTCGAGCGCTTGCTCCCAACCGACCTCTTCGAAGCGGTTTCCAACCCGCTTCAAGGGGACACGCAGCCGGTCCGGCGAATGATGGATCTCGTGGTAGCGAAGGCCTTTGATGCAGGAATAGCCCTTGGTAACGACGTGGTCCCGGTCCGGCTCGATGGCCACGACCCGGTCGCCTTCGATGGTCGCCCTCAGGCCGCAAGTCGCTTCGCAAATGCGGCAGAACGTAAGCTCGTTTCGGCTGGACACGGTCGCTAAGGTGCCAGGGGGAGCGCCCGACGACAAGGCTGAGGGGACGGTCCCATCGATTGCTGCTACGTGCCGTCGAGGAGGCAACGGCCATGAACAAGCTTTTCTTAGTCTCGATCTTCGTTTCGGTTGCAGCGTTCGGTTGCGACAGCAGCACCAGCGGGGTGACCGGCCAGGGTGGCGCGGGCGGCCAAGGGGGCCAGGGCGGCAGTGAGCCCAAGTGCGCCACACCTCAGGAGATGCTCCGTTGCGACAAGGTGGTGAACATCGCCCACCGGGGCGGCCGGCGGATTCGCCCCGAACACACGCTGCTGGCCTACGACCAGGCTCTAGAAGACGGCGCCGACATCCTCGACGTCGGAGGCGAAAGCACACGACCTTACAGTGAACCGGTGGAGACCGATGAGGAACTTTCACGTGTCATACCGGTTATCGAGGCCCTGGCACAATCCACCAACGTGCCGATTTCCATTGATACGGCCAAGGCGGATGTGGCGGCAGTCGCTGTGTCGGCAGGGGCCGAGATCATTAACGATGTGACCGGTCTGGAAGCTGATCCCCGGATGATCGAGGTCGCACGGGAGACCGGTGTCGGGGTTTGTGCCATGCATATGCAGGGAACTCCGCAGAACATGCAGGACAATCCGGCCTACGCGGACGTCGTGGAGGAAGTCTATGAGTATCTGATCGGGCGTCGCGACTGGCTGATGGGGCAGGGTATCGAACGGGAAAAGGTCTGTCTCGATCCCGGCATCGGTTTTGGCAAAACGCATGAGCACAACTTGCAGTTACTGGCGGGCATCGAGCGTTTTCATGATGCGGGGTGTCCGCTGCTGGTAGGCCATTCGCGCAAGGGGTTTATCAAGAAGCTGACTGGCGACGAGTCAGCGGAGCGGATCGCCGGAACGCTGGCCGTCTCGCTGTATCTGGCTCGCGCCGGGGTGCAGGTGATTCGCGTGCATGATGTGCGGGCAACCCGGCAGGGGCTGGCCATGCAGCGGGCGATCGAGGCGATCAAGTGACGGCATTTGCCGATTTCACATTGCGCTCACAGAGTTTCTTTAGGCCCGAGCTTCAGCTCGGTATCCCGGAAATAAACAAACCATGTCACGGCCCCTGCCCGCCGCGACGCGGCGGGCAGGGGCCGGCGTTATGGTGCTTGCGTATACCCGACGTTAACGTCGGGCCTGATTTATTCCTCAGGTTGCCATCCTTGCCAGGCCAGCAACTAACTGGCGGAATCTGTCAAGCCGTTTGCCGTTTCAGGATTTGCGTACCCACGACGAAGCAGACCATTCCCGTCGCAATCAAAATACCCAGCGGCAAGGCCATTTCCAGCCACGTGAATTGTCGCCACACCGCGCCTTCAATGGCCTGGATCGACCACTTTACCGGACTGATCATGCTGATGGATTGCAAAAAGCCCGGCAGGAACATCGTCGGGATCATGGCTCCGCCGATCATCGCCATGACCATCATGATAGCCCAGCCGGCACCGCTGACGCTTTGCTCGGTTTTGCCCAAAACACTGATCACCATCATGATGCCCGTAAATGCGACGCCCACGCAGATTGCGGCTACTGCCAGCTTGGCGTAGCTATTCGGCTGCATGTTCAACAGCACGCCCAGCACCGTTAACAGGATCATCACGGCGATGGACGTCACGAAACACGCCAGCGCCTTGCCGGCCAGTATCGAGCTCTTGTCGATCGGAGCGACCTGCAACCGGGTGAGCGTACCCTGCGAGCGCTCGCGGGCAATCGAAATGGCAAAACCTGCTGCGCAACTGAGCACGCCCCACAACATACCTTGTGGAAAACTGATATCCCAGCGCGAATTGATTTTGGAAACCTGAGCGCGAATACTGTCCGGATCAATCTGGCGAGTGACATCGAGCGTTTGAATGTCCGCGAACTGCATTCCCTCGCCACCGGCATCCGTTGTTTCAGAGTCATCCTGCAGCAGATCGGCCGAGTTGATCATGGATTCCACGGAGTTGAAAAACCCGTTGAGTAACAGGCGTTGGGCAGCCGACATATTCTCATCGGAGTTCACCTGGTCCCGTGATTGTGCAAGTGAAGGCAAGAACTCCTGGGGATTCTGAAACCGTTGCCCAATCAGGTCGCCGATGCCTTGCATGATGAACCCCTGCAACATGGCGGACTCGGCAGCTCGTGACGGATCCAGCCCCACCTGCACGACGGGCGGATCGCCCCAGAACATTCCCGCACTTTCCCCAAAACCCGCCGGCAAAACGATCATGCCGACCCGATTGCCCTTGCGAACACTGTCGCGGGCGGATTCCAAATCCGTCATCTCCAGCTGCAAGTTGTCGTTTTGCTGCAACGATTCGACGAATCGGCGGGAGACCTCCGATTGATCCTGGTCAATCAATGCGACACGCATCTTGTTGTCGCCGCTGCCGGACCCGGCCTGGCCCATGACCAGGCCAAAGAACAATCCCATGAGGATGGGAAAACCGGCGATGAAGAAAAAGGCCATGCGGTCGCGAAAGATCAAACGAATATCCTTCACGGCCATGGCGATGATCTGGTTCATGGATGAAGTCCCCGATCAACAGGTAATATTAAAATGGTGCGTTCAGTGCGGCGAGTCCTTTGGCATTCGAAGCCTTGCACAATACTAGAGGTGGTTTCAAAACCAGTTTCCTACGGATAGGGGTAGGGAAGAGTGGTTAGCTCTCCCCTCCCTCCGAACCGGACTGGCGGTTCTCCCGCATCCGGCTCTCCAGTTGATAGTTTTACCTCAAAG
>CAMYKF010000413.1 GCA_947258905.1 uncultured Pirellulaceae bacterium
CGCTGGATCGGATTTCCGACCGTGAAACGCAGTCGGCCAAAACGGGTGCCTATCAGTGCCGCTGCCGAATCGGAAACCGCCAGGACCAGAACACAGATGACGTACTGCCAAACCTGGTTGCCAGCCAACAGGAACAGCAAGTAAACGACCAGCGGATAATATTCGGTGCCGTGACTGGGTCGCTCGATTCCGTGGATGCTGGTCAGCCAGCCGCGACGCTTGCTGATCACAAACAGGGCACACATGCCGGCGGCCAGTGCCAGAACCGTCCAGTGCGACTTCAGCAGCATGGGCAGGAACAGACAGATGGTGCCGCCGCCCAGGTGGACGAGCTTGCGTGTCCATTCCACCGGTGGACTGCCGCGACGATGCCACAGTTCGGCGATGAGCATCAACGACAAATAGCCGGCTGTGATCAGCAAGGCGTTGCGAATTTCCACGGTCCAGTCGATCGCTGATGCCTGGGCAAGAATCATGCCACCTCCACCTGCGACCCGGTCGCCACCGCTTCTTCGATCACCAAGGCACTGTAAAACCAGGCCCGGTCTTCGGCAAACAATCGGGCAGCCAACTCGTCATGAGCAGAAATGCGGTCACAAAACTCCTCGGGACAACGTCGTGGAACCAGCATGTTCCAGTAAACCAGGCGGGCACCTGCCCGGGCCACGTCCAGCAACCGCGCAAAGATCTCACGGCAGAGTTGCGGGTCCAGATACTCAAAGACGTCGGACAAATTGAAACCATCGAAGCCTGAATCACCAAATTCGCGAGCCGCCTGTTCCACGGACATGCAAGCCACCGTCAAGTTGGACAGGTTGCTGCGAATGGGTTCAAACTGATCGGGACGCAAGTACCGCGGCAACGCGTCTGGCGCATAGTTGCCTGTGAGAATGTAACTGAGGAAGGGATTGTCATGGGTCGGCAACTCGGTAATGGCATGCCGGGTGCGAGCGAGTATGCGATCGGCGACCGAGCCTTCGACATAGCGGAAAAATTCCGGATCGCGTCCCAGGCGTCCCATCACAAAGCGGCTGAAGAAAACCCGAAACAGCAATCGCCAGCGCCATGTGTTCCAGGATTTCTGGTAGAACTCAAGGCGTTGTTCCCGCGTCCGGGGTTCCATGAGCCGTTCGATGTTGGCCCGGGAATGAATCAGCGGCAAGACCCTCGAGCGAAATTTTCGGAAGTAGTCCTCAAACTTGCCACCATGGATGACGCCGTTTTCAATCAGCTGCTGATTCTGGTGCCAAAATTCACGGGCCGCGGTTGACAGCGCATTGCTCAGCGACTTCCACGTTTCGAGACGGTTATCGGCAGGCCGCACGCCCAGGAAGGCCAGCAGCTGTTCGTAAGAGAGCCGCAAAAAGGCAGCTTTGCGCAGTTCCACACAGGCCAGCTGGGCGGTACTCAAATCGACAGCCACGACCTCGGCTCCAGCGGCCAGCAAGGCGAACGAGTTGTCCCCTGCCGACGCGATGGACAGGAACCGTTTTCCAGGTGCCGGCTGCAGTGCCTGGCAGAGAATGTCTGCGTCTTCCCAGCAATTCGCATACCGCACCAGATCAAAGGCGGCCCGGTCTTCGATGCGTTGTGACATGCCGTATTCCGCGGACTTGCGAACGGGTTATTTCTTGCGGCCGAATTGCTCGTGCGCTTTGGAAAAATCGCCCGCTGCCATCGACCCGATAATCGACAGTTCGGCGGCCAGCACCGTGGCGCAACAAATTTCCGCGAACTTGCGGGCCTTGTCCACGCCTTCACAGTCCATCATGGCCAGGCATTCGCGAGCGGTGGGCAATCCGGTGCCGCCACCTACGGTGCCGCAAATCAAATTGGGTAACGACACCGAAATATACAGGTCTTTATCCGGCGTAATATCGACACGTGTGATCCCCACCGCTGCCTCGGCGACGCACGCCGGGTCCTGACCGCAAGCGATAAACATTGCCGTCAGCGGGTTGGCGTAATGTCCTTGAATGCCAATCGAGCCGCTTTGAACGCCGCCCATTGCCGAGACTTGCCAGTAACGAAACATCTGTTCCACGTCGGTATGCAGAAATCGCTTGACCAGCCCTGCCGGAATCGTGGCCTCGCCAACCACTTTTTTGCCGCGAGCATAGGCGAACGCCTGCGTCGTGGCCTTTTTGTCGCCAGACATGTTTCCATCGAGAAACCAGTCAGCCGGTTGCACCGGCGTGTTTTCCAGAATCCAGTCGCAAATCGCCTGTGTCGCGATCGTGACCATGTTTTGTCCCCCGGCATCACCGGTGGAGTATTCGAACTTCAGATAGATTTCCTTGCCGACAATGCTGGTCTGCACATCCTGCAATTTGCCGTGGGAAGTAGTTTGCTCGACGAGCGCCTGCATTTGCTCCGTTTGCGGCAACAACCACGCCAGAAAATATCCGGCCTGAATCATGTTCTCAAACATGAAACAGGGCGCGCGATAAACCGTTTCGGTAAAGCACACCGATGTGACGCCGCCGGACATACTGGCCAGTAACGCACCACGCTGGCAGGAAGCCACGAGGGCTCCCTCGGTAGTGGCCAGCGGTACATAGAAATCGCCGCAAGCCGCAGCCCCGTTGACTCGCAACGGCCCGATCACGCCCACCGGCACTCGCGCCATCCCCACATAATTCTCGATGTTTCCCTGCAACTGCTGTGGCGCGATCGCCGGGGCGTCGTCGAGCAAATCCTGCAGTTCGATTTGCTGATCCCGCAGCACATCGATGCGGTCATCGCGGGACTGGCTGGACCAATCGCCCGTATGCGGGATACGCGGTGGCAATGGATGATCTGCCCGGTCCCGCGGTGACAACCGCTCGGCGGATTCGTCAACACTGAGGTGACGCAGCAGACGAGCCAGAATGGCTCGAGCCTGTTCATTGGATACTGCCATCTTCGAAAACCATGCAAGGCAAAAATGCCAGTCTACCGCGCCACCAGATGTGGTACATCAGCGGGAAATGACCGGCCGCGAACAAACCGGTTCCTGCCAGCCCTGTGTCCGGCGCGGTCCGACGCGTACGATGTGGGAAAGTCGTGAAACCCGCAAGAGACTTCCGATCGTGAAAGACGCTGACCGAGGCAAAAAAATCACCTACATCATC
>CAMYKF010000414.1 GCA_947258905.1 uncultured Pirellulaceae bacterium
TACGCGTGAAGGGACTGGACCCTTCGGCGGGATTGCGGCGAACCGTACACCGTCGCGCCATCCAATCGCTGGCCCGCTCCACCGCTTCCAGACGATCATCCTCGCCACAGCACACGATCTTGCCATCTTTCAAAGGCAATCGTTTGGGCATGTTTTCATCGATAATAATCAGTGACGAAATGCCGGCGCAGGTCATGCTGCCGGTGGGCGGCGAGGTGGAACGGTTGGTGGTGTAATAGAAACCGCCCGTGTTGGGATTGTTGACTGCTTCCCAGTACCACTGGGCACTTTGCCACACATCCTGATCGATTTCGATCCCGATCTGACTGGCTTCGTGCAGGGCCAGCAAGGCAAATTGCGAATTGGACGCATCCGGCCGGCCATGCGAGCGACTGTACGACCAGCCACCCTGTTGATTGCCGCCCCCCTGGACCTGGTTCTCCGTCAGGTACTCCACGCACTCGCGAATCCGCTGACGCCGGGAATCGGGGTCGGCCATGCAATACACCATCGTCATCAGTGAGACCGAATAAACGCTGACCCGGCTGCGCTCCAGATCCAGACCATCCAGATAGGATATGGCCCGTGTAATCGTGCGGTCTTGCGGTGGCACGCCGGCATTCAGCAGCGACAGGGTCACCAGCGCTGCAATGCCACCCTGGTGCTGGGGATTGCGCGTCCAGTAGCCATTGGTCGTCTGTTCCCGCTTCAGATAACGAACTCCCTGGGAAATCGAGCTGGCTACGCGCTGGGCCGACAAGGGGCCTGATTCGGGCTGCTGGGCCGGGAGTGGGGCGGGACCAGCCAGCAGAAATGTGCCGGCCAACAAGATCGCCAGGTTGCGTCGCATGAATGTTTCCTGTCCCGTCCAGCTGGATTTAATTCAAATTTTAGCTCCCGTTCCAGCGAGCGACAACTGACGACCGTTTTCCAGCCCGCGATCACAGAGTAAACTTGGACTGACAAATTAACGACAATTACCGACAAACATCGAGTTTACGGCAACGCGAAACAGCCAGCACCCGGTGCCCGTTGCCCCGCTTATTTTCCGATTGAGGCCAGACAAAAAACGTGTCAACCAAACAAAGAAGCCTGGGCGACGTCCTGCAGGAATTCAGCCATCATCGCAAATTGATGCAGGAGGAACTGGCCAAAGTCATCGTGGGGCAACATGACGTGATCGAGCAGGTGTTCGCCGCGATCTTTACCCGCGGACACTGTTTGCTGGAAGGGGTACCCGGACTGGCCAAGACGCTGATGGTCAGCACGATTGCCCGTATTCTCGACGTGGGCTTCAACCGCATCCAGTTCACGCCCGACCTGATGCCCTCGGATATCACCGGCACCATGGTGCTGGACGAGGACGATCACGGCAAACGCGAATTCCGTTTTGTGGAAGGCCCCGTCTTCACCAACATCCTGCTGGCCGACGAAATCAACCGCACCCCGCCCAAGACCCAGGCCGCATTGCTGCAGGCGATGCAGGAACGCGAAGTTACAATCGGTCGCACCACCTATCCGCTGCCCGAACCGTTCTTTGTGATTGCCACGCAGAACCCGATTGAACAGGAAGGCACCTATCCGCTGCCCGAAGCCCAGCTGGACCGCTTTATGTTCAACATCACCGTCGGGTATCCGTCAGTCGAGGAGGAAGAACAAATCCTCACTACGACGACTCGCAATGAATCAGCCGAAGTGAACAAGGTGTTGTCGGCCAAGGCGATCGTCAACCTGCAGAGACTGGTCAACTCCGTGGCTGTCACGCCGTATATCATCAAGTACGCTGCGGCTCTGGTCCGCGCCACGCGCCCGGCCGACCCCACGGCTCCGGAATTTGTCAAGGAACTGGTGGACTGGGGCGCCGGCCCCCGCGCCGGCCAGTTTCTGATTTCCGGCGGCAAGGCCATTGCCGCCATGGACGGTCGCTTCTCGATCAGCATCGACGACGTGCGAAAGATCGCCGTGCCCGTGTTGCGGCATCGCGTCAGTACCAACTTTCAGGCACAGGCCGAGGGCCTTTCCAACGTCGATCTCATCGAGCGACTGATTCGCGAAATCCCCGAACCGGCGATCGAAAAATTCGAGAAGTGATCGCATGAGCAAAGCTCCCAAAAAGAAAACGGCTGCCACCGACGACGAACGCCTGCCAGTGCTGAAAACATACAAGCTGTACGTCGGCGGCAAATTTCCGCGCACCGAATCGGGCCGCTATTACGAACCGCAGGTCAAAGGCAAGTCGCTTGGCAATATCTGTCAGGCTTCGCGCAAGGACGTACGTGATGCGGTGGTGGCTGCGCGAGCCGCCCAATCGGGATGGGCTGGACGCACCCCCTGCAACCGGGGCCAGATTCTGTATCGCATCGGTGAAATGCTGGAAGGCCGCGCGGAACAGTTTGTTACTGAGCTGGAACAGCAGGGCCTGTCGCACAAACAGGCTCAGACCGAAACGATCGCCAGTATCGATCGGCTGGTCTATTACGCCGGCTGGTGTGACAAGTACCAGCAGATTTTCAGCAGCGTCAACCCGGTCGCCTCGTCCCATTTCAACTTCTCGCTGTTAGAGCCGACCGGCGTCGTGTTTATTGTCGCTGCGGAGTCCAGTCCCTTGCTGGGGCTGGTTTCGCTGGTTGCCCCGGTGATTGCCGGCGGCAACAGTTGCATTGTGCTGGCCTCCGAATCAAAACCGCTGTCGGCCATTACCTTTGGCGAAGTCCTGCACTCCTCGGACGTCCCCGGCGGTGTAGTCAACATCCTGACGGGTAACAAGCAGGAACTGGCCCAGCACTTCGCCCGGCACCTGGACATCAACTCAGTCGCCTACGACGGCGACGATTCGGAATTTCTGAAGACGCTGCAAGCGGACGCGGTCAGCAACGTGAAACGCGTGCGGCATTACCAATGCGACTGGCACCGCGACGACTCGGCCAATCCGTATCTGATCAAGGACTTTTGCGAAATCAAAACCACCTGGCACCCCATCGAACAAATCGGTGCCTCGGGCTCAGGCTACTAGAACTGGTTTCAAAACCGATTCGTTCAACATTCTGAGCCGACGGCGCTAGCCGCGGGTATTGTAGATCTCGCGTGAAAACCAAATGGCACCCGACCGGGCCGCTTTTCTTGCTGCTCGTCGATTTGCTGAAGGTCGATTTGCCCCAAGTCCGTTTAAACCTCCTGTACCACTGCCACTTCGCGTTGCAATGCCCATCCGTCGGGCAGGCAAACGCCCTTGATGACGACGGGGATCCTGTCGCGGATCACGCACAGCGGATTGGACTCGTCGGAGTTCTCGATTTGCTGATCATTGACGATATGCACGTCGCTGCCGATGCGGCAATTCTTGTCCACGATGGCACCTTCTACGACCGAGTTGTTACCAATGCCGACGGGAATGGCCTGCAAACGCTCGATGTCCTCGTCCCGTTCGTAGAAATCATTGCCCATCACGTATGAGTCCTTGATCGTGACGTTATCGCCAATGACGCTGCGCAGTCCAATGACACTGTTTTCGATGGTCACATTGCGGCCAATGCGACAACCGTCAGCAATCAGGCTGCGGGAGACCTGGGCGTTGTGAAACCGCGTGGGCGGCAGGAAACGGGCGCGGGTGAAAATCGGATGTTCTTCAAGCGTCAGGCTGAATGGCGGATTGTCGCCGGCCATCCGCAGGTTGGCTTCATAAAACGAGCGGATCGTCCCGATGTCTTCCCAGTAGTTGTCGTACATGTGCATGTGCACATGACGGGAGCGAATGGCGGCCGGAAAAACCTCCTTGCCGAAATCCCGGTAGTCCGTCTTGTCGAGCACTTCCAGCAACGTCTCACGACTGAACACATAGATGCCCATGCTGGCCAGGCAGTCCCGGCCACCACTGGCAACGCCCCGGGCGTCAATCCATGACGGGTCGGTCCGCACCATGTCAATCTCGGCGTCGGTCTGCGGTTTTTCCAGAAACCCGATCACACGACCACTATCGTCCAGCCGCATAATGCCGAATCCACGAGCCGCCTCGCGGGTCACAGGCCGGCAAGCGATCGTTACGTCCGCGTTCGATTTGATGTGCGTTCCGATCAGATTGCGGTAGTTCATGCGATACAACTGATCCCCCGAGAGAATCAGCACATAGTCAATGCCGTATTGCTCGATGTAACCCAGGTTCTTGCGCACCGCATCGGCAGTGCCCTGGAACCAGTCCGATCCCGTGTCGGCGGTCTCCTGAGCGGCGAGGATTTCCACAAACCCGTTGTTGAACTGATCGAAGGAGTAAGTCCCGCGGATATGGGCATGCAAACTGACCGACATGAACTGGGTCA
>CAMYKF010000415.1 GCA_947258905.1 uncultured Pirellulaceae bacterium
CGGCTGCAGCACGATGTTTTCCAGTTCGACCAGCAGACTCCATGGTCCGTTGGTGCGAAGAAACTGACGCATTCGCGGCATGGCATACACGGGGATACGCTGCGCTCCCATCACTTCACGCCCCAGGTGAATCAGGCCAGCGTAATGACCGATGTGCGCGTGCGTCAGAAAGATTCCATCCAGACCAGGATTGCCGTCGACGGGAAAGCTGTCATCGAGCGCACGCAACTGCCCGGGAAATTCGGGAGTGCACTCAAACAGCCAGCGCTGCTGGCTGACCGGGTCGACCACCGCAAGACAACTGGGCGCCCGCCGCAACGCAGCATCCTCCCACGCCGGTCGGCAGCAATCTTTTTGGCATCCCGCTTGCGGATACCCTGCATCCTGCGCGATCCCCAGCACGATGACGAAGGGATCGTCTTGTGCGCTGGACATCCGCGGCAGCAGGCACGCGACCAACATTAACAGAAGCCTGGCGAACATTTTTGCGGTACTCACTGTCATAGCCGTGGGGCAACAAAATCCTTGTCTTTGTCCTTGTCCTTATCCTAATCAATTCCTGCAGGTGATTGCTGCCGACCACCAGTTTGTTTGTGTCAGGATCGGCGAATCGTGTGGACGAAGACGAGGACCAAGACGAAGGCGAGGATTATTGGCGGAGGAGGGTCAACTTCATTGACTATTGACACTCCCGCCGCTCACTGATAGCTTCGTTTCGTGGTCGGGCGAGTTCTCGCTCTGGCCGAATCCCAGGGCCCGTAGCTCAGCTGGGAGAGCGCTTGAATGGCATTCAAGAGGTCGTCGGTTCGATCCCGATCGGGTCCACTGGAATAGGTGGCAGATAGTAGGCGCGAGGCTGAAGGCAGGAATCGCCTGGGCGAATCGTGCAATCAATGGCAGAGCCAATCCGAAACGGGTTGGCTTTCTTTATGCGCTTCATTCGCCGCGAATCGGTTAGCGCTAAAACCGTTAACGTCAAAAATGCACCTGTCCCTTTTATCTCGCTCAAGCAGCCGACGATGGGGAAGCCTTTTTCCGCGGACCGCAACCGCTCAAAGTCACACAGGGCTGGCGATTCTCATGATTCCTGCCCTGTTGCTGGTGCTGTTGCTTGAAACAGCGGCAAGGTTCTTTGGATGAACCCGAGAGCATTCCCGTTAATTCTGTTGTCGCCATTCCCACGGCGGAACCGGATCAGGCAGTGCCCATAGGCCGCGTTTGTTTTCCCTGGCTTTCACTTCCGCAGCCGCCAGCGTGGGATCGTTGCTGTATTGTTTATAGTGCCAAGCATGGCCACCGTGGACCATTGCAAGGTTCACATGCTTGTAATCGACCACGAGAAACGCCAGGACCCGCCCGTAGCGGTCCGTACCGGTTTCCAGCACCTGAATCCGCCGGTTGAATATCAAGTCTGACAACGCGGTTTTCGCATCCTGCCCGTACGGCTGGCCCTTCAGCTCAGGGGTATCGATTGACTCAAGCCGGATTTTGACTGACTCGTTTTGCGGATTCAAAACCCGGACGGTAACGCCATCAGTAACGCCGACGCAATGGCCCCACCAGGCAAAGACAATTTCCTTGCGGTGAATAGTAATCAGCTGACCTGGCTCATCGGCAAGCGCAGGCGGCTGCCATTGCTGCTGTTCCTGTTGCTGTTCCTGCCGCGGTTGCTCTTGCTGCTGCTTAAGTTGCCAATCGACGGGAAGGAACAACCAGAGCCAGACGCCGATGGCCGCGAGAACAAGAACACCGCCCAACAGGGGGACTAGGTTTTTGGTTTCCATGATGGGCGATTGTACATTACCGTTGCTTACTGACCCGCGGCGTGATGAGTATCTGAAAAGGGGGGCTGAAAAGGGGGGGGGCTGAAAAGGGGGACACCCAAACTCTAGCCTTGCCCGGGTTGCGGCAATAGTGTTTTTTTGTACACTGGATGTCAGTTGGGAACGGATGTGGCAAGGGACGGCATAACGGTGCTGGTTCACTTTCTTTTCCGTGCAGGTTCCCGACCATGGCAAGGCTGTCCCGCGGCGAGTATCTCGACCCCCAAACCATTCAGATCGTGCACGCGGTGCAGCGATGCGTGCGACGGGCGTTTCTCTGTGGCAATGATCCCCTGACCGGCAAGTCGCATGAACACCGGCGGCAGTGGATCCGCGATCGGCTGGAGTTCCTGGCCTCGGTCTTTGCCATCGATTGCTTGACGTTTGCGGTCATGAGCAACCACCTGCACGTGGTCCTGCGAAGTCGCCCGGACGTGCTGCGGCAATGGTCCGACGAGCAAGTGGCCCGGCGCTGGCTGAGACTGTTTCCCAGGCGACGACTGGCCAATGGCCAGCCCGCTCCGCCGACAGACGTCGAACTGAACATGATCGTCCTTGACCCGCGGAAACTGGCCGAGCTGCGAGTCCGCTTGTCCGACATCAGCTGGTGGATGCGCTGCACGGCGGAAAATATCGCTCGCCAGGCCAATCGCGAGGACGCTTGCTCGGGCCGGTTTTGGGAAGGTCGTTACAAGGCTCAGCTGCTGTTGGACGAGGCCTCGTTACTGGCTTGCTCGATGTACGTCGACCTCAATCCGGTCCGCGCGGCACTGGCCGAAACGCCCGAGGAATCAAAGTATACCGGCGCCCGGGAACGGATCGATGACCTGAAGGAGTTGTCACCCCCAAATACAAGCGATTCGAGTCAGCCCCTTCGCAGCAAGGTCCGATCGACCCGGCGCTGGGAACGCAGTCGGCGGAGAGCCCGCAGCGGCTGGATGAGTCCGCTGCAGATCAACGAGCAGTCCGATCCGGTGGGTCCCGATGCCAGCCGTTGCGGACGCCGGGCGAGCTTTAAGGGATTTCTCTCGATGTCGCTGACACGCTACCTTGAGTTACTCGACTGGACAGGACGCCAGTTGCGATCCGACAAACGGGGTTCGATCCCTTCCCACTTGGCACCGATTCTGGAGCGTTTGGGAATCGGCGCGCAGGGCTGGTGTGATCTGGTCAGCAAGTTCGGTCGCTTGTTCAACCGAGCAGCGGGAAATCCGGTATCGCTGTCACGGGAAGCGACTCGCCGGGGCCAACACTACCTGCACGCCCCGGGCTCTGCCTTACTGTCCAGCGGCTGACGTTCAATCAGCTGTTCCCACCATTTAAAAATTCCTTTGCCACAAAGCAACCCGGTTGAGTAGCGCGCCTGCCCGGCATTTCGCAACGCTGGAGCCAATTCTTCTGGCCCTGGAAAAATCGGCGTCCAACGGGATACAGAAAGCAAGGGTTTTTTTGTTCCGATATATTCAGCAATTTGAAGTTTGGGTGTCCCCCGTTATCCCCGAAGTTTGGGTGTCCCCCGTTATCCCCGGGTGTCCCCCGTTATCCCCCATGACTTGCCATCCTTTTTCTGATTCCAATCCTATTCGTAGATAAAATCCGGATGCTTGGCCCAGCCATCGATTGTTGACCGGGATCGGTAGCCTCCTTCACGAATCAACCAGAACTCGCCATTCTCAATCTCAAGCGCGGTGTCGTCTCTTGATTCCCACGACTGATCGGGAGTCATCTTGAGCCGAACAATCTTTGCAGCACCGCCCCGCGAAACTCCCAATCCGACTCGAACATCGGCCTTCTCAAATTTGGCAATCGTGGTAACGTCAATTCTCTCGACAAGTTGCCAGGCATATTGAGGTCTGCGCCACTTCCAATCGACAAATTCCTGAAACCGGCCGTAACGGACAAAGATTTCATCGGACTCCGGCAAATTCTCAAAATGCACCGTCAGCAACTCCCTGATCTGAGCCACAATCATCTCATCGGTTTTATGGACGTGTCTGAAATGTGCGGACGCTGCAACAAAATAGTTTGCCGAAGCAACTGCGCACGCGATGCCAATCCCAATCATCCCGATTCCAACTTGAGTTGTGCGCCGAGTCATATCAAAACCAGACAAATAACAAAATCGCCAATGGTGCAAAGCCCGTCAACAATCCGGCTCCCAATGCCCATGGTGCCCTTAGCAAGACCAGCAGTCCTCCGGAAACCCACCCGACCGCCAGGAGGCTCAGTCCACAGGCGATTTCTGATAGCTTGATGGTTCTCGGAAAATCAGCTACCTGAACAATAATGCTGAGAACCATCACCGAAAGCACCAGGCCCACAACGAATCCAGCGACGAAATAACCAAGACTAGCCAGTACGCAATACACCCAAGTGCGCCCGGACGGCTTGGTCATAGTCACGTGGCGATCTGGTTCGCCATTCACCACCTGAACAGCAGTTGGCACCGGGCTGGTGGGAAAACGCGTGGCTCTGCAATTCCAACATGCATCGTATTGCTGCCCATGGTGTTCACCGCATTCTTCACAAATCCATCCATCCGGCGCGGCGTTGCTGGAGTCGCCTTCATTAGATGGTGATGTCATTGCACTACGCGGATAACGGGCAGGATGAACGGACCGGGAGTTGACGTGAACGAGCGAAGCGAGCCAGCCCGGCTGTTCCGGTTCCGGTTCATCAATGCAACTCGTGTACCGCCCGCAGTGCAACAAGCAGGTTGCCAATCCGCCCTGCAAAATAAGGTGGCCATGCGCGGCAAGGCAAGCCCTTTCGGGCGGACTCGCACCACACTCCGTGACGATTCGTCCCCCCGGGCACAATTGCCCATGCAATGTGCGGAGCGTCCCAGGTCCCGGCTCACGCGCAGCCAAACCGGCGAGCGTCTTTGGGAAGACTCTGTTCAAGCCGCGATGGCGACGCGACGTTGGATACCTGACGCCAGCCGAAAAAGGAATGACCATCGAACAGGGCGATCGCCCGACTGAGACCTGTTTCTGGCGTTAGGGACAGCGACCAATTCAAAGTTTGGGTGTCCCCCGTTATCCCTCTCTCATCGAACC
>CAMYKF010000416.1 GCA_947258905.1 uncultured Pirellulaceae bacterium
GTCCATGATTCCCTAGTCTTTGAGCATGCCCAGAAATGCTCGATATGCTCCCGGCGGTCTGATCTATCACGTGATCAATCGTGGTGTGGGAAGGCAACAGCTGTTCTTTGATGAAGATGACTATCTGGCGTTTGAAAAGATTATCTCCGAGACGCTTGAAAAGCAGTCAATGCGGATTTTGTCGTATTGCCTGATGCCCAATCACTGGCACTTCGTGATGTGGCCAAAAGATGACGGTGATCTGGGCCGCTTCATGCAGCGACTGACCGTGACCCATGTGACCCGCTGGCAAAAGTATCACGATCGAGTTGGCGAGGGGCATGTGTACCAGGGTCGATTCAAGTCGTTCCCGGTCGAGTCGGATGAGCATTTCTACCGACTGGTACGTTATGTGGAACGCAATCCACTCCGCGCGAATCTGGTGCGTCGGGCCGAAAACTGGCAATGGTCGGGGCTTTGGATCCGCCAATATGGCGACCGAGACCATCGCCGCCTGCTGAGTCCCTGGCCGATTCCGCGTTCCCGCCATTGGCTGGAGTATGTCAACGAGGCCGAAACGGAAGAGGAGTTGGCCGCTCTTCGTAACAGTGTTCGACGGGGAGCCCCTTACGGTACAGATGGCTGGGTTAAACGCACCAGTAAGCTTTTGGGCCTGGAATCGACGCTCAGGAATCGAGGCCGCCCGCGCAAGCCATGATTAAATGGACCTGTCCCCTTTTTTACGCCCCCGGAGCGGGCTTGTCGGCTTACCTCATCGGCCAGGATTCAGGCGAAACGGCGCGGGGTTGGTATCTGCTGCCTGTTCCCGCAAAAAGGCGACTGGGTCATTCCAGCCTTCAATTGACAACGAGTATCCAACGAGTTCAAAACCAGGCCGGGATGGCACGGACCAAAGCATGGCTGACGGTGCGAATATTTTCCCGTCGCGATAGTCAAAGTCAAACACCTTGCCATTCAATTCCAGCTGGCCCAGCCGCAGTGACGGGTCAGACAATTCCACCTCGATCTCCGCATCCAAAACCGCTTGCAATTTGATTGAACGATTCTGGCCGTTAATCTGAAATACCGCGAACGTGGCGCCAATTTCAATGAGACGACCGCTGCGAATCCCGAAGTGCAGATGGGGCTTGAAGCCGCCATTGATACGGCGATGATTGCGACCGATCGTGCCAATTTGCTGACCGGCGCTGACTGAATCGCCAACATGGACCATTCGATCCGCACCCAGATGACCGTAAATCGCAGTGACATATTCGTCTTCGGACACGCGATGCTCAATGACGACGTAGTTCCCCCATAGCAAGGCCTGATCTCCCGACTTTTGGGGCGCGTCGTCACCCTGAGGTGGACCGTATGATATACGAACTATGCCATCTGCCACCGCGAATACGGGTTCGCCGACCTGGTACCAGCCGAGGTCAGCTCCGACGTGCAACAGGTGCTGATCTGCGACCCGGTCGACCACGGGCAATCCGTAGCCGCCATTGGGCCGGTGGCGTATCCGCCGACGGCCAACGATACTGAAATCTCTTACAGCCTCGAAAAAAGTCGATCGAATCGGCGGGCACCAGCGGTTTGCCACAGGATGATCAACCATGTAATTGGCAGTTAAACCCGGTTCGTCTTTCGATGGTTGCTGGGCAGAGACATCTGCGACAATCAATAAAATGATCAAGAAATTTGATTGACGAACCAGGCCGTATTTTCCGATCCTTGAGCACATGCTCATCTTCCACTGAAAGGAATGCATCGTGTAGCTTCCGGACCTTGGGCACTCGCCAGGTCAGGTTTGTAGTCTTGTTGATTATTTTCGCGGGCCGAAGCGGAATCGTTTAAAGATAGTCTACAGCTGTTAAGGGGTGCAGCCAACATTCGGCGGTCCATTTCGGCGGTCGTTTGATGTGTGGCCACACATGGTGACGCCAAACCGACGGCTGAAGCCGTGGGTCAATTTCTTCCGTTCCGCGTTTTCGTCTTGAAGTGTCGTCGCAATCGTCGTCGATCCGAGCACTGGCAGAGCCGGCTCTGCCATCGGCACCCGGCTGGTTTTCGATTCAACATCCTTGTCCTTGTCATACTCGTGCTCGTGCTCGAATCCAACCAGCAAACGTCGAGCGGGTGATTGCAAAATGCAAATTGAAAAGTGCAAATTGCAAATTAGCCAGACGTTGCGATAAGAGTGAACTACATAACATTGCTGCGAAACATCGGGGTCATTCCGCCCGCGCTTTGCCCAGTCCCCGAAAATGGTGCGAAGAGATCAGACGCATCCTTTTTTGCTGCAACTTGACTTCGTGATAAACTGCAAGGGCGTGACGCGAAGATGACCGCAAAGCATCGTCCGGCGGACAAGACTGGTAGGCAAGCCATTATGAAGATCATTTCGCCGGGCATCCTGCTGGTACTGGTTCTTTCGGTGACGGGGTGCCAGCCTGCTGCCGAGACGGCAAACTCACGAGGGCAGCTGGACGACGAAGCGGACTGGAAACCGCCATTAGGTCGAGGCCAAATCCGGCCAGACGATGCACCACGGGTCGGTGACCTGGCTCCACTGTTTCAACTCAAATCGCTGGACGGCAAGACGGAAACCAGGCTTGAGGCGTTTCGCGGAAAACGTCCGGTCGTGCTGATTTTCGGCAGCTACACGTGAGTGCCCTTTTTGCGTCAGGTCGACGCAATCGAACAAATGTATCAGGACTACAAGTCCAGCGTGGCATTTCGACTGATCTATATCAACGAAGCTCACCCGATCGACAGCGCTTGGCCGATGGGGATCGCCGAGGAAAGAAACGTCCGGCAACATGTAAACTATAAAGAACGGTGCGCGACGGCTGAAATGCTGATCAAAGACCAGAGCTTGACGATTCCGACTCTGATTGACGACATGGACAATGCCGTCAACAAGGCTTACCACGCTCACCCCGATCGCATCTTCGTCATTCGCAGCGACGGTCGAGTGGCCGTCGCTGCGGACCATGGTCCATCGGGTTTCGTGCCGGGTCTGGCCGCTACACAGGCATGGTTGGCAGAATTCAAGGCGTCTGGCATCGAGCCGCGTTTGCCGCCCGATGCATTGGCTGCCGCGGA
>CAMYKF010000417.1 GCA_947258905.1 uncultured Pirellulaceae bacterium
CCGACGCTGCCGCTATCCGCTTCGAGATCATCGGCCGGGCGGCTGGCCCACCGATCGCCAAATGCATCACCAATCAACAGCGACTGGCTCTCCGTTTTCTCATCGGGCAAGAGACACAGATGCCCGACGCAAAAAGTCGTATTGGTCGTGTTGTCGTGATCAAAATGCTGGCCATCGCTTTTTTCAGGCTCAGGCAAACGGTAGACGCCCACCTGACGGGACCACAGTCCGCCCACGTACAACTGGTCTGACGAGGTATCGAGCAACAACACTTGCGGATATCTGATTGTGGCCTGCCGCCACAACACTTGCAGTCGATCGGATTCCAGCTGAAACGACACCAGTTCCCCCGTGCCAAAGTCACTGGCGATATAGCGGTCAGGCGCCCAGCGAACGAGGTCCGACAACTCCGATGCGATTTGCCATTCACCGAGCACGTCGCCGGTTTCTGTATTCACGATCGAAATCGTCCCGCTGGCGCGATTGCCAACCAGCAGACGGCTGTCGTCGGCAGTCAGCACCAATTTCGCTGGTCGACGTCTGAGTTGTGTTTGAGGATCGACCTGTTCGGACGCGGGTTTCCCCACCGGCGAGCAAAAGAACGTGGCCAGCGCAAGAAAGACTCCGCAAACAAAAAATGCTGAACGAATCATGTATTAAATGGTGCCAACCACCGCGAATTCTTGTCAAACGATCCCGCGAGCCTGCATAAACGAGAAAAAGAAGACGGCATTGGGATCGTGCGCCACGGCGTGCAGTTCCGTTTTCATGCCATCGACGATTTCTTCTGTCACGCAGCCATTCTCGATCAGCTGCCCGCAGGCGCTCAACAGCAACTCGGTCCAGAAGTTGATAATTTCACGACGCTCGGCGGGCCGGCGGTTGTCCAAATGCCACGTTTTGACTTCGGTCTGGATGTTTTCGTATCCCTGCTGCAACATCAGGTTGCCCAGTTTGGCGCCAACGAACGGATCGCCATTCCGGGACAGCTGAAAATCATTGTAGGCCATCCAGTATTTCCATGTGTTGGGAGAATACGGATCGAGAAAGAATGAGGAGTTCATAACTTCGTTGACCACCAGCCGCGAACCGACTTTCAGGACACGACGGACCTCGGACAAAACCCTCGCGGGATCCGGGGCGTGTTCGAGGACCCAGCAGATAAATGCCGCGTCGAATGCATCCATTTCAAACTCCAGGACACCAGCGTCCATTTTCAGGAGTTCGAACCGGCCCTTGGCGGCCGGATTGTTTTCCAGCAACTTCCTGGCTTCGGCCAGTTGCCGGTCGCTGCGATCGATGCCGGTGACGTACAGGTTGGGAAAGCGTCGCAAGAGGATTTCGGTTTGCGCCCCGACACCGACACCGACTTCCAGCAGTTTGCGCTGACGTGAGAAATCGATCGTGGAAAATATTTTCTGTTCCGAAAAGCGGGCTTGGCGATACAGCCGCTCCTGCTCTTCTGCGGAGAATCCGTGCAAGTAGGGAAAGTCAGTCATTGTTTGTGCCAGTCAGAATGTTTGGTTCTGCCCCGGACGGGCAAGCGACCCGCACTGATTAACACCTCGTGTTAACGGGAACGCTCTCCCTCACTTCTCCCTCGGGGAGAATCCCGGCGCGCCGGGATCTGCGACCTCTCCCCAAGGGAGAGGGCATCGCACCGGACCGCATGTGGTTTTATTCAGGCTGCCTGGCTGGATTTTCGCCCTGTCAACAGCTGCGTCAAGCGTTCACGGACCAATTCGGCCGACTCCTGCAATTCCGCTTGCTCCGTCGCATTGAACAGCCAGCCGTATTTCACGCCCGCCCACGTCAGAACGATAACTGACGCGATGGCGACGTTCAGTGGCAATAACAGCACCAGCGGAACCAGCGCGGCAAACCAGACGCCGCGATCAGCGCGCCAGCCAAATGCCAGATTGGTCATGTACAGGGCCACCAGCGAGATAATGTTGGAAGTGGCCGTCGCCCACACGGCACCGGTCAATCCAAATGGAGGAATCAGCAAAAAATTCAGCATGACATTTACGGCCAGCCCGATCAGCACGGCCAGGCAGGCCCACTGGCCCTTTTCACGGCACCACAAATAGTCCTGACCGACCGTCACCAACGAATACCAGATGCAATACACCAGCGTCAGCGGCAAGACCGCCAGTCCGTCGTTGAACTTGCCCTGCAGAATCACATCGAACAGCAACGGGGCCATCAACAACACGACAACACCGATCGCGGTGAACCCGATTCCCATCAACTTTAACGTCCAGCCCAACTGCTGCGACACTTTCGCCCGCTCTCCGCGCACCCAGTTCGCCGTCATGTACGCCATGAGAATTCCGCTCAGCATGGCTGCCAGCCCGACCAGCACCAGAGGAATCACGCGCCCGCTGTGATACTGGCCCACCAGAGCCTGTGCTTCGAGGCTTGATACCGGTGCCAGATGCAACAGCATGTTGCGATCGGCAACCTCGTACAGGTTGGAAACCAGATTGATCACCCACAACCACGCAGCAAACGGAGCGATCCGCGCCCACATCGATGATTGCGGCAAGGGCCGATTGCTGGATGCGATCAGCGAACGGTTTTTGCTGAAATACCAGATGGCTGGCAGTGTCGCGACCAGACAACTTAAGGCAAAACCGATCGTAATGGCCTCGGTCCCGCTCTCCCAGACAAACACCAGAGCGATGGCCAGTGCGGCAAACGCCAGTCCGTTGATCAGCCGCATGATGGTTACCAGGCGAACCTGCCGCAGGGCTTCCAGCAAAGAAGCAGCAAAATTGAATGCCATGACCAAAAACAACGACAGCGCCATCACCATGACCAGCCGTGTTTGGCTGACGTCGCGGTACAACCAGTGCGAGATGATCTCGGCATTGGCAAACATTAACACCGAGAAGACTCCGGTCATGAGAATGCTGATGCCGGTAATCCGCAGCAGGAATGACTTCAACTGGCCTCGCTGCCGGTACATTTCCACATAACGGTTAAAGCAACCCGGCAGGCCCAGCACTGCCAGCGGAGCCAGCAGCATCAAGTAGCTCCACGTCAATGACCACTGTCCCAGTTGCTCTTCGGGCAGA
>CAMYKF010000418.1 GCA_947258905.1 uncultured Pirellulaceae bacterium
ATGCGGTGCGGTAGTCATTGGGAGTGGGCAGGATTTCTTCCAATTGACGGAATTTGTCCTGCTGGTCAAATTTCCGCGTGGTCTCCTGGCCGGACAAATGACCGGGAACTGCACACAACAATGCAACAGCCAGCGTACAGAATGAAGGGACCCTGAATTTCATGTTCGATGCACTCCGCTACGGACTGTGTTCCCGCGCTGTGGCGCGGCAAACCGATCACTGGACAATCTGTCTATTAAAATACCGCCGGGGACAAACAACAAGCTGACAGTCTCCGGTTAACGGTTTTTGCCTCGATCGATATCGTGTTTTGTTTTGGATCGGACGTGGCATGCCATACAATCAGACACGGGGGCAGGCATCCTGCGCATCCTGCCTGACGTGCATGTTGTACCCGTTATCTGCTGAGGTGCACTCGCGACACCGGCTAAACCATGCGGATTACTGGAACAACTGGTATCCGGCGATTCGCGACGAATCGCCGGGTTGCTGCGACGAATTGCCGGGTCGCTGCGGCAACGGGGTCTGGGATGACCCGCAGATTGGCCGCGCGTTCGCCACCGCCATGGCCTGCATCATTCTGCAAATCTCCTACAACTTCGTGCCCGTCTTCGCGCCCTGGCCGAACGGTTGGCTTCGTCATCGTCGTCGACACCGAAAGCGATTAAGATGATGACTGGCGAATACCATTCCTGATTGCGGCGGCAACCATTCCCGATGTCCGGCAACGAAACACGCAAGAACCTCGCGGATCAGGACAAGACGATCGCGCCCCGGGGCGCTGCGTCTGAAAATCTTGCGGGGACGTCGCCACCCGCCAATGACGATCCCACCATTATGGGCAGCCAGACGGTGGCACCCGGGGACGCCCGCGCCCGGGCCGCGACCATCGGGCGTGTAAACATCGAGGGCTACGAAATCATTGAGGAACTCGGGCGCGGCGGCATGGGCGTCGTTTACAAGGCCCGTGACGTGGAACTCAACCGCATTGTGGCCATCAAGATGATTTTGGCGGGTGTCCATGCGGGGGAAGAGTCGCTGGCCCGGTTTCGCACCGAAGCCGAAGCGGTGGCCCAGCTAAAACACCCCGGCATCGTGCAGGTCTACGATGTCGGCCAGGCGGACGGACAACCCTTTTGCGCCCTGGAATATGTTGAAGGCGGCAGTCTCGATCAACGGATTCGTGATGAGCCCATGCCTGTTCGTGATGCCGTGGCACTGGTTGAGTCCCTGGCTCACGCCATGCAATCGGCGCATCAGGCGGGTATCGTGCATCGCGATTTGAAACCGCCCAATATCTTGCTGGCCCGACAAACCGGGTCGTCCAGCGAAGCCGGCAAGTCGCCGGGCTGGACGGCCAAGATTACCGATTTCGGTTTGGCCAAAAAGGTGGAGCAGGAATCGCAGCAAACGCAGACGGGCGCCGTCATGGGTACGCCGTCCTACATGGCGCCGGAACAGGCGCGGGGTGTCAAACGCATCGGTCCGTCGGCTGACGTGTATTCGCTGGGTGCCATCCTCTACGAACTGATCACGGGTCAGCCGCCGTTTTCCGAAGACACACCCATCAACACCATCATGAGGGTCATGGCCGATCCGCCGCCTGCTCCCCGGTCCATCAATCCGGCGATCGACCGTGACCTGGACACGATTTGCCTGAAGTGTCTGGAGAAGGAGCCGGCTGCCCGCTACGTCAGCGCCGAACACCTGGCTCAGGACCTGGAACGATACCTGGAGGGCATGCCGATCGAGGCGCGTCCGGTTTCCGGAATCGAACGCACGGTCAAATGGGTTCGCCGCAAGCCGCTGGCGGCCAGCCTGATTGGCGTGTCGACGCTGGGCCTGATCGGGCTGATCGTGGGTGGTGCCATCTTCAACGCGAAACTGTCGGCCGCCTATCAACAGGTGGACTTGCAGTACGACAAGACGATTGCTGCCCTGGAACAGACGCGACTGGCCAAGGAAAGCGCCGAGGCCAGCGACGCAGAAAGCAACCGCCGGCTGGTCAATAACTATGTCGACAACGCTCTGCAGGCGATGAACAAGGGCAATATGTTGCAGGCTTTGCCGTGGCTCTCCGAGGCAATTGTCAGTGAACGCGATGACCAGCGCCGCAAGATGCACCAGTTACGATTCAGCTACGCCTTGGAGTCCAGTCCCCGGCCGGTGCAAACCTGGGTGGCTGGCAGTCATTTTGATGGCTGCCAATTCTCCAGCGACGGTTCGCTAATGGCCGCGTTTTCAGTTGACCGTCGTTTGAGGATCTGGAATATCGGCAACGGCGAAGTGGTTCGCGAAATTGAATCATTTGGCCCGCTGGCATGGTTCGCCCTGTCCGCCGATTGCAAAACCGCGATTACTGCGAGCATCGCCGTCGACATCGCCAATATCGGCGGCGAGACGCAGGCAGCCGACATCAGACGCTGGGATTTGTCGACCGGAAACCCCATCGGCAAGAGCATTCGAATTACGTCGATTGGCCGCATCGACTACGGCCATTTTATTGCGGCGGAAGTGGGGCTGGTCATGCGGCCTTATCTCAAGCCCGAAAACGGCGATGCGACCAACCAACTGGTGCTGATCGATCTGTTCACAGCCGACGTGGTCACCGAAATTGCACTTGAACCCGGGGAACGGCCCACGTGGCTGGCGCCCTCTGGCAAGTTCTGCGTTGTCTCGGGCGACAAGCCACGGATTATTGAAGTTGCCAGCGGCGACACCCTGTATCCGCTGGCGCCGCAGCAAGTGCCAGACGGCGAGTATCGAATCGGCGTGGAGCGGGAGGGACTGCCCGTCGTGATTGGTGAGTCGATCGATGTCATATCACCAGACACGCGGCAGAGCGTCGTCAGCTTGCCGCGTTCGCAGGAAAATGCGTGGCCGCGGGTGGCTGCGGCGCCGGGATACGCGTTTGCCGTGGGCTGGCCGGATGGCATCCTTGAACAATTTGACGGTGAGGGCAGCCTGGTCGATACGCGACGTGTCGATGCCGGCATCGAGGATATGCGATACTCGGGCGACGCTCGACAACTGTTTGTGGCAACGCGTGCCGGAGTGATCCAGTTTGCTGCGGAAACCGGTTCTCAGATGGGGTCCTTGATTCCCGCCACGATACGCCCTCTGCGTTCGATTGACATCAGCCCGGATAATCGTCAGCTGGCGATCAGCGGAGGTGCCGGGATTTTGAAGGGCAGTGGTTTTGTGCGGGTTTGGGATATTGCTTCCGGCTCAAACCGCATCCCGCTGATTCCCGGCTCGACCAAACCACTCGCAACGATTTTACCCAGTCCGGACCGGTTGCGATTGGCCGCCACACCCAATCGTGGCAGCAAGGTTTCAGTAATTACACACGAGACAGACGGGCGTGAGCTGGAGGTATTCGAAACCGGACTTGATGGGCCCGAGGCTTCACCAGTCAGCTTTGCCGCCTGGAGATCGGAAACGGAAATCTGTACAGGATTCCGTAACGGCCAGATACGTATTATTGACGTTGCCGATCAGACAGTGGTCCAGTCCCTGAGCAGTCCGCGTCCGGAATTCGCTGTGTTCAATGATGACGGCAGTCTGCTGGCCATTGCCGGCGGTGACGACACCAAATTCGCTTCCGTGATTGACGTGGCCAGTGGCGCGGTGTTGTGTGAGGGCCTTGAGCATAACCGGAACATCCTGTGGATGGCTTTCGATGCTGAATCACGCTTGCTGTTTACGTTGTCCCGGGACTTTAACATTCGGACGTTTGATGCGCACACGGGCGAAATGGCCCTGCGTCAAAACGCATCGCTTTTGCCGGTCAACGGAGCCTGGTGCGCCAGTCGCCAAGTCCTGTGTATCGTCGGCGAGCGACTAGGCGGCATGCCTGGCCGTGTCCGGTTGCTGGACCTGACGACTGGCAAGCAGCTTTTTGAACCCCTTGAATTCAATAGTCCGGTAATCGAAGCGGCATTTGACGCCCAGGGTCAAACTTTGGCTATCGCTGATGCAAACGGTCTGGTGCAACTTTACGATGCAACGACGGGCGAATCTCTGGGTATTCCGATGGTGCATCCCGATGCGGTCAATTCCATGCGATTCAGCCCGGATGGGCTGCTGTTAATGACTTGTTGCCGCGACCTCAATATCCGTCTGTTCGACGTGGCCTCCTCCACGCCCGTTACAGCGCCCCTGGCCCATCAAACTGAAACCAGTACGGCTGAATTCCTGGGAACCGGCTATGATGTGGTTTCCTCGGGCGACGGTGGTACCGTATGGCGTGTGCCCATGCATCGTTATACCGCCGATGAGGCCGCGGTTTTGTCGCGATACTGGTCCGGCAGTACGATGTCCAGTCGTGGAGCGGTGGTCCCCGTCACGGCCGACACACTGGATGCAGCCGCGGTACAAGCTGCCTTGCGTAAGTGACGCCTGCATACGATCCTGATTGTCCGCAAGAATCGGAAGGGAAATAAACGTGAATCGACTGACTCTGTTGATGTGTTTTGCGCTGACGGTCTTTGCAGCCGGCTGCGACAGTTCGAGTTCAAAAAATGACGACCAGGCGTCTACTCCCCGGCCAGGTCAGCCGATCAGTGACGAATTGCGCAAGGCGTTTCCGGATTTGCCAACGCCCATGCAGCCGGACGGTCCGGTGCAGCTGGTTTACAAGATGCAACCCGGCGACTCCTGGCGAATAGTGTTCGACCAGAAACTGAATATGGACTCCATGGGCATGGCTGTCGCGGAGACCAGTGATGCGCAGATGACGTTTACGTGCGAATCAGTGCAGGATGACCGGTTTCAGGTAACCAGCAGCATTACGCGGCTGGTGGCCGGCATTGATACTCCGGGCGGCTCCTATCGAATCGATACGGTGAATCCGGAAAAGGCCCACGCAGCCGCCGTGTTTCAGCCCATGGTGGATATCTGGTCGGAAGTATTGAAAACCGAGGCCCGGTTTGTAGTGACATCGGCCGGAACCTTTCCGGATATCGAGGTCCCCGATGCAATCACCGGCGCCGTTAATGCACACCAGGAAGCGGCGAACGGGTTTGGCGTCACACCCGAGACCCTGTTCGCGAACTTTGTCGTGGGTTTATTCGAAGTTCCGGCTACACCTGTGGAAGTCGGCCACAAATGGGAACCGGCAGTCCCGCTGCCGCCCCAGGGAGCCGGTGAGGTACACGCCGATGCAACTTTCCTTGGCGTCGCCGAACAGGAAGGACGGCGTTTGGCAGTCATCGAGATGACGTCGCGATTTTCTGCGCCCGCAGATAATTCGATGTTCGAGAAATTCGATATGCGAGGTGACGCAGTTGTGTTGTTTGACCTGGACGGTGGCTATTTGTGGAAAGAGTACATCCTGCGTACCGGTGATTTTGAACTGACGGTCAATGATCGCAGCATGGAACAGGAACTCGCCGGTCAGGCCCTGATCTGGCGCATGGAGTCCGAGGATTAGGTATCAGGCGTGTTGGAGGCTAGATCCCCAGGCGGGAAGACTGCTCCACGTCGGCTTGAGAGAGTTTCTCGGCGATGCGCCCTGCGGCATTCAACCTGACCAGGCCGATTCCTGCGCGAAACACGATCACCGACGGCAGCGACAGCGCCATGGCTTCGAATACCTGCCGGTTCAGCGCCAGAATCAATACGATGCCCACCAGGGCCAGTCCGAGAATCGTTAAGCCCCAGCCAACGACTTCGCGAAGTCCACTCCACATCATTCTGCCTCAATTTCCTGACTAAAGGTTTCGTCGCCGGATGGCCGACGGGGTTTCGTCGCCGGATGGCCGACGGATTTTCTTGCTGCGACGGCGCTCAATGAGACCCAGTTCCCAGCGCAGTTCCCGACAGAACAGCGATCGGGCATACACGGCCGCGCGACGCGGCGACAAACGCAAACGTGTGGCGATCCCGAAAATTCCGTCGGCCACCAGCCAGATCAAGCCCAGCAACCAGAGGATGGAAATCGCCCGCATTCCCGACGGCTTGATGCGAATCCTTTCGTCGCTGGCCAGATCCCAGGGAATCATCCACAACACGACCACCGCCGACATTAATGCCAGCGGAATCCACAGCCAGCCGGAAACGATCGGTCGCAGTCTCAACAGAATGCTCTTGCCGGCACCGCTTTCGCGATTCGCGGCCAGTTGCTCCTGTTTGCTCGCCCGGCGATACATGGTTGCCACATCGATGTAGCGGATTGACAAGGTGACATAAAGAATCAGCACCAGAGCAAACCACACATCTTCCGCAATCAACAGGGGAAAATTGCCGACGCGATTCATGTTGCTCAGCGGCAGGAACAGCGCTCCGGCCACCGCCAGATAGACAACCGCGCGCTGACGCACCAACAACCCGCCCGCCAGCAAGCCGAAAATCAGCGGCTGCAAGCCCGACGAAAAGTCAACGGCCTGGACAAGCAGCCACGTGGCAAAAACCGCGAGCACGGCCAGCACCAGCGGCAAGTGATCGCTGATATCGATCAGTGGTCGGGAGTCGGTTGTCAGTTCACGATTCATGGATCTACTGAAAATTAACCAGCGAACGTGCCGATCCGCTGCGTACCTTGCCGGAGCGAATCAATTCGGTTTCCATGGCCACCCGCTCCATCAGCTGCGGGTCCGTTAACAAGGCCGTGCGAACGCCCAGCGATGCCAGCCGACCGGCGGCTTGCCGGGACAGTATCTCGTCGTGTTTTTCAATGGCCTCACCGAGAATCTGTCGTGCCAGCGGGTCACGGATTTCCTGCATCGCATCGGGCCGGCCCGTATCGACGAAGATCATGCGGTGCCCGGCAGCCCGACACACCCTGACCATTTCCTCCAGCCGATGAAGTTCCGGTTCGCGAATCGGCAATCGTCCGATCAGGATAAACAACTCGTTATCCCTGGCGCGATTGCGGGCTTCCATCATGCGCAAGCACAGTTGCTCCAGCGACGCTGACTCAATGGACTCGGTGTCTTCACTGTTCATGCTGCGGACGGGAACCGTGCTGACCGGGTACCGCCGGGCATACTCCAGACACGCGTCGCGCATGGCCCGGTCATCATAAATCAGCCGGAATTCGAATCCCGGTGGCCGGGCCTGCAACGTGCACAACACCGGTGCCATGCGACTGCGTATCTTGAAGTGGCGGCTGCGAAACGGCCACCACAAACGCCGATTCAGCGGAATAAAGCTGTACCGCTTGTCATACATCTGTGGAAACCGGCAATAGCTTTCGGCAAAGATCAGGTTGACCAGTTCGCCGTCATCCAGTGCTTCCAGTCGGGGATTGGGATCGGCGGCGGCCAGCAGGCAATGCAGCATGCGGGCCAGTTGGCGTTCGCCTGTACCATGGGGGATCCTTGTCGATCCCCGCTCGCTGGTCAGCACGGCCGCTACCGGATCGCGATCGGACAAGAGCAACCGGGCGGTCGAGGCCACGGCCGTCACCACGCGGTCGGCATTGGACGGGCCGGGCCGGCCGCTGAACTGGGTGGTTGCCAGATCGCAAAACACTGTGGCGCGAACGGGCACTTCCTTTTCAAACTCGCGACTCATCAATTTGCCGAGTCGCGCGGTGGGCTTCCAGGCGATTGATCGCGGCGGATCCCCTGGCTGGTAATCGCGAATGCCCAGCAATTCAGCGCTGATCCCGGCGCTGCGATGGCGGTGGTGCCCGAGAATGATTTGCAGATTGTTTTGTTTGAGTACCGACGTGGTCGTTTGCGGCCGGATCAAAAACGGCAGGACCGTCACTTCCTGGGTGGCAGGTGTAAAACGCCGACCGCGGAACATGCCGTTGGCATCCTCCAGCCCCACTTCGATTCCGGGAAGTTGCAAACGCCCGCACACCAGCGGCTTGATCTTGTAGGTTATGCGAAAGCTGTTTGCCAGGCGTGAATCAAAGATCGCCTGGGGGCTGCCATCGACGATCTGGCAGGCATCGGGCACCGCGTCGCCAATCAGCAGTCGCAACCCGCGGGCCCGCCGGTCAAGTTCGCCGGTGACCTCAACCAGGTACTCCTCGTCCACGACCAGGACCTGACGATCCAGAGACTCGCCATTGATGCTGCGTGACACATTCCTGACCAGCCGGGACGACAGACCAAGGGCCCGCAGCACGCCCAACCATTGCCAGCCCAGCCACATCAGCAGTGACAGGGCCGCCAACGACACGCCCTCGTGCGGACGTAACAATCCGGCAAACAGACCTGTGCCGGCGATGGTTAAAAGAATGCTGCTGCGCGTGGTAAGCATGGTTCGCCCGTGTTCAGGATTCCAGAACGGGCACGCTGCGCACGATCTCGCCAATGACTTCAGAAATGTTGCGTCCGGAAAGTTCGGCTTCGGGTCGCATGATCACACGATGCTCCAGCACCGGATGGGCAATGGCCTGCACGTCCTCGTGAGTGCAAAACGGCTTGCCATTCAACAAGGCCCGGGACCGCGCCGCTCGCAACAAAAAGATGCCGGCACGCGGGCTGGCCCCCAGCAACACATCGCGATGATTCCGCGTGGCGCGAATCAAATCGACAATGTATTCCTTGAGTTCCCGCGAACCATGGACCGAATCCACAAATCCCTGCAGCCGCAGGATCTTTGCCGGAGCACAAATATTTTCCGGTGGTGCGTCCGGCGCTTCCTGCAGTTCCAGCAAATCAATCTCGCCACCTCGTTCCGGATAACCAACTCGTACGCGAAACATGAACCGATCCAGCTGGGCTTCCGGCAACCGGTACACGCCTTCCTGCTCGACGGGGTTCTGCGTGGCCAGCACAATAAACGGTTCAGGCAGGTCCAGTGTATCGCCCTCGATCGTGACCTGGCGTTCCTGCATGGCCTCCAGCAAAGCCGATTGGGTACGGGCCGGTGCCCGGTTTAGTTCATCGGCCAGCAGCAACTGGCAAAAGATCGGACCGGTTTGCAGCACAAATTCGGTCCGCGACTGGTCATACACCTTGGTGCCGGTGACATCCGAGGGCAACAGGTCCGGCGTGAACTGGATGCGGCGATAGTCCATGCCCAGCACCACCGCCAGACTGCGACACAACGTCGTCTTGGCCGTCCCCGGTACGCCTTCCAGCAATACGTGTCCGCCAGCCACGATGGCAATTACCACCTGATCGATGACCGATTGCATGTCGATCAGCGATCGGCCCAGCGTGGCGGCAATGGCGTCGCCCACGCGACCGGCATCCCTGGCAACTTCCTGAATTGGAATCGGTTCGTTCACACGGGCCTCAGATCGATTGCGGGGATGCTGCCAAAGACGGATTCGACGAAGCGGACGCATTATTGGCATCGTAAACCAGCAAATGGTTGTCGTGCAAATGGTTCCATTGTTCCACGGAAGATTGCAGCCAGCGGAGGCGTTCAGTCGTCCACCAGCCGCTGCCGGGGTTGCGTAAATGGCGACCGGCTTTTTTCAGATCGCGCAGGATGGAGACGCGGTCCGCTACCGCTGCATCCACCGTAATTCCGTCGGGAAAATTGCGAACGTCGCGTCGCGTTCCGTCGGAGGCAACGAAATAGAACTTTTGCACCAGTTGCAAGGCGGCCAGCTTGCGGTCATCGGCGAAGCGGGATTTGGCCGAGACGGCCTCCTTCAAACGATCGGCGCGAACCCAGGGATCGGCAACTTCCTGCAACATGCTTTCGCTGCCCGCGTACTTCAAAAACAACCACAGTCCCAAAATGATGGTTGCCAGGAAGATCAACGTACGCATCACCACACGATCATCCAGTTCTTCGACGATGGTCGCCAGGAACTCGTTGACGAGATTTTCCTCTTCGACCACCGCAGCCACCGTATTGCCAAACTCCAGCAACTTGTCGGGAGGCAGATTCTTCAACGCTTCGAGTACTTCGGCACGGCTGGGTGGTGGCAACTGTACATCGACGCCACGCGGATCGGCAGGCGCTTTGACACGCCCATCGACCACGATCAGGAGGTTCGTGCGACCGCCTTCGGCCAGCCAGGCCATGGCCTGCAAGGCAAACCGTGCGTTGTCACCGTGAATCAGCATCTGGTTGGAAAACACCGACTGGTCCGCACAGGCCAGCATGCGACTGTTGCGACGCCCCTCGCGCGCCACCAGGAATTCATACCGCTCGGAAGTGCCTTGCAGCGGCGGCATGCTCGCCAGTTGGCCAGACTGCGAGCGTACGCGCAAGCCGCCGGATCGATTGGTGACTATCTGCTGGACGCCCTGCACCACTGGATGATTTGATCGACGGGGACGCACAATCGGGCACTCCATATAGCGGCCGGCGAAGCAATCGGAATCTCGCACCACGCGCCGTGGACCCGCCGCAAAACGGATTGCCCCGCCGTCAAAATTGCCGGTGCGGTCGGAAGCCAGCAACAACGCACCGCCGCGGGTCACAAACGTTTCCGGATCGACTGGCAGATTGCGGATGTCGCCCAGGGCGACAAGAACACTTTCCGACGCCGAGCCCTGACGCCAGGTGCGTTCACTGGTTTGCACTTCCATCCCCAGTGAACGACAAATCAGCGCCAACCCGTTGTAGCCGCGTCGCCAACTGGCGTCATCGACGGTCTGCTGGGCATCAAGTTCACCATGCGGGGCGACCAGCAGCCAGGACAAGCCAATAATCAGCCACAGCAGGCTCGTTGCTCGGATACGACTCATGATGCGGGGGATTCCTCGGCGGCTGGTTCGCTGGAAACCGTTTTGCGGCCACTAATCTGTTTGAGGATAGCCCGGCAGCGGTCCAGTTGACTGGAAGTCAACGCCGCCGCCCCGGCACGCGAATAGCGAGCGAACTCGTAACATTCCACCAGCTCTCCGATGGACTCGCGCATTTGTGGCTGGTCGCTGCACAAGGCCAGTTCCGCCTGTCGGGCATGCCACCATTGCGAAGCCCTGCCGAAAGTTGCCAACAGGTATCCGTCCACCGCGCGTACCAGATCGTCCGGGGAAGCGACCCGCGGAACGCGAAACCGCCGGCGTGGATAAACATCACCGAATTCAGATTCCGCTTCGGCAAATACACGCATCCCAATCCAGACCAGCAATGCGACCAGCGCCAACGCCATGCCGCCTAGTAACCACCAGCTGACCTGAGCCACCTCGGGCATGGCAGCGCCACCGGAAGGACCCTGTAACGCCGACCAGAATCCGCCGGACGAGGAATTCATGAGATCACCGACTCGTGAGGACCAGCCGGCCGGTCCGGACGAGCCCGAACCATGGTTTTCGATGGTCGACTGAATGTTGCTGATCATCCCGTCGAACAGCCCGTCCATGGATTCCGCGATACGGGAACCAAATCCACGTTCGTTCAGCCGGCTGCGTTGGGCCGCCTCAATCAGCAAGCGATCAAAACGCACTTCGACGCGTTCTCCGGTGTCGGGAATATCGATTTGCGTGTTGGCATTGTTTCGCGGCTCGAACACCCCGGGATCGATTTCCGGTGTCGGGTTGGCGTTCTCGTCGAAGCGCTGCAGTCGCTCGAGGAACTGGCGGCTCAGGTCTTCCGCGCGTTCGCGGCTGATCGGCGACGACCGGTTACCCGGTTCGGTGCCCGGGATATTGCCCGGCTGGACATCCTCGCGAAACGGATCGGGAATCCGTCGCGGCTGAGGGCTCCCATCAGGACGGTTGTTGTCGCGAATCGTATCCGGCAATCGCGGCGGATTGCCGCCCGGCAGATTTTCAACCATGTCCCGCAAGGATTCGGGCAGATCATCGCTGGACAACTGCTCCCGCAGGTATTGCTGCAAGGCTTCGGGCACCTCGGGCTGCTCGCCGCGATCAATGCGATCCAGGTACCGCCGGCCCAGTTCGACAAGATTGCGTTGTTGCTCGGGTGTCAATTCGGAAAGCAGTTCGTCGCGCGAATCGCGAATCCGATCCAGCAAGGCCTCGTTGGCTTGTTGTTGTTGCAGATCATTCATCACCTGCAATACACGCAGGGAATTCAGTAACTGATCGGGCGTGGGGACCCGGGAGCGCTGAAAATCCAGGAATTCGGGATCGTATTGCGATTGCGATTGCGCATGGACTGACCCCTGCCAGCTGGCACCCAGTGAGACGGCCAGCGCGAAACAGCAAAGCCACCGACAGCAAAGCGTCATTCGACTGGTCGATTTGAGTACTGCCTTCACAATCCCGCGCCTCTGTGACTCGATGTTCCGCGTGCCGGTGTTCCGCGTCGGTTGGCTGGATTTTACGCGGCCCGGGCGGGGCAGGGCAACAACGTCATCGGCGTCGGTATCGTATTGCCCCGGTTACGCAGGACGTTCTTCACATTTGTTTCTACGCGGCACATACAAAAAAAGCCCGGCCAAAATCGGCCGGGCTGTGATTTGTTTGGCGAAAAGGACTAGTCCCACCACCACTGGCCTTCGGCCAGCTGGTCCAGTGAAACAGAATTGCGGACCTCGTCAACCTGGCCTTGCTCGTCGACTTGCATATTGTCGACCGTCAGAGCCTGACGAGGCTGAATGCTGACGCCACCACCAATCGGTGTAGCGAAACGGTTGCCTTTCCAGATACCGTTGATGGCCGGCGCGACGTGCGTCGGAGTCTGCCAGGTTTCCACCGACAATTGTGATTCGTCGCGGAGCAGTGGCATGTCCCACCCGGCTTGTCCGTAGTAGTCCATTTCCTTGATGAAGGCAGCCACGATGCTCATGTCCATCAGGTTTCGCAACTCGGCGAACACGGGAGACCGCTCGGCCAGCAAGCCATATTTTTCGGTAAAGTTGCGAGTGAAATTGCGACTGGCCCGATCCACGCCACTGCTGGCAGAACGCGTGCCGTCAGCAGCGACTCGTTCGTCCGCACCAATCAGCTTGACGCCGGGACCGACCAATTGCATGGCCGTTTCATCCGTATTGACGTTGATCCGCTGGTAATCGGGAGTGAAGTACCAACGTTGCAGGGCATTGCGGGAAACCTGTCGCAGCTTGACCTTCTCGGCCCAGCTGGGAATGTTGACCGGTGGCTCTTCCAGGCCGATACCAATCATCTTCATGCGATAGTCGGCCTCGACCATGACGCGGCCGAAATGGGAATTGGCGGGAACGCCCTGGATCGTGACGACTTGTTTGCCAAGTGATTCACGCAGTGTATCCATGATGGCGGCTTCATTGCCGGCAATGATGATTTCGTTGGCTGCTGCCCGGGAATGCAACTCGGTGACCGCAGATTGGAATCGAGCCAGACCTTCCTGAGTCGGATCGATCGAGCAGCCGATCACGCCAGTGGAGGGTTGTTCCGGGTCAAATGCCCGCAAGGCCACCAGCAGGTCTTCCAGTTGCATAATCGCCTTGCCGGTCTGCATGCCGACCATGCGGCCCGACAGGTCCTGATAAAAGCCTTCCGCCGGACCGGCAATCACAATGTCGCCGGTTTCGGGATAGTAGAAAACGTGTGTGATCTGCGTTAGCCCAGCCAGATTGCGGATGGCATCGTCAAGGCCTTCGCCTTTGGCCAGCAAGTCGGCAATGTGGGCTTCCAACCGGTTCAGCGAAATCTTTCGCAAGTCGCTGGGCGCTTGCAGATCGGCTGACAAGGTTTGCTGTGCAGCCTGGTACCGGGCCCGCGTCAGTTCGCCGGATTGGTCGGGATAAACCCGAGTCCGCATGACGCCGTCGGCATCGATCTCGATACCAGCGGGTACGAAGTTCACAACTTGTGCCTGAGCGATATGTCCCGCCGCAACGACAAACAGTGCGGAAAGGATGGCAATGAATCGGGTACGAATCATGCGACTCGTCATCTGGTTCCTCCCAAAAAAGCCAGTGGCGCAGGATGAGCTTTGCGCTGTACTGCTGTGGCAATCCGGCAAACACGCCCTGGGCATACTATTTGGTGACACGGTCACCAAAGACCGCAGACCGCCCCTGTGGCCCGCGGACAAAACGTGCGAAAAATACTCAATTAATGTTAATTGCGGGAATCTGCGCGGGCAAGAAAATATCGGAAAATGGTGCGGGTCAGAGCCTGTTCCACTGCCGTGGACCGGAAAACCCGAAGATTGGCTACTTTTCAGATTTCGTGCAGTCATTATCGCAACGGACCGCAGGTAGGGTCCTGCCGATCGTAGCGAATGATGTGGACGCGAGGCAGGCTTCCAGCCTGGCATGTCGGTCACCACATGCCACCTAGTACTCGATGCCCATGCGGTGCATCAGCATTTTCATGTCGTCCCACGTCCTGGCCTTGGCCGCCGGAGTTCGCAGCAGATAGGCGGGATGGTACGCTCGGGCTGCAGGATCTCCAGTTGCCGCTGCCAATACTCGCTACAGTGCTCCAGTTCCGCTTCGTGCGGGTTGCGATTGCCGGGCGGCCGGCACTTGACGGTGTTGAAGATGTAAACGTCCTCGCGAGCCATCTTGCATGCCGCGATGATTTTGTTCAGCAACTCGCCAGCCCGACCGACAAATGGCTCGCCCAGCCGGTCCTCGTCGGCACCGGGTCCTTCGCCAAGGAAAGCCAGTCGCGGTGTCGGATTGCCCACGCCAAATACGGTTTGCGTCCGGCACCGTGCCAGTTCCTCGCACCGCTCGCAATCTGCGACCTGTTGCTCGAGCACTTGCAAGGCCTCGATGCGAGCCGGTCGATCCAGCGTCGGGCCGTATCGATCGGCAGCCCCCGAATCAAACAGTGCTCCGGAACTGGCTGGCGGTGAATCGACGGCAGCGTCAGTCAACCGGGGCTCGACCACCGGTTCGCTTGCTTGCGATCCCGATGCCACTTCGTAATCGGCTGTCGATTCAAGCACCAGTTCGGCCAGACGGTTGTCCGCGCCGGACGGCAAGTCCGAAATGCCGGCCTGCTGCAAGCCGCGCAGGTACTGGATGGCCAATCGACGTAAATCCGATTGAGTCATTTGAGTCATGGCATCCGGTTTGACTTTTGAGGGCCTTCTGGAACAATCGAACACCGCTGTCGCTGTCTGGTCGCAG
>CAMYKF010000419.1 GCA_947258905.1 uncultured Pirellulaceae bacterium
CCTGCGGTCAAAGCAGCACTGATGGACTGGGTAGATAAGAATGAGGCCGGACGAACAGACCAGATGGCTGATCTTGTGTGTCCGGAATTTTCGGGGGCTTTGGCGAGACAATCCGGGCCCCGCGTTCTCGTCTGTGCCCATGCTGCCGGTCGTCAACTCTTTGGGGCGGAGCGCAGTTTTCTGGATATTCTGCAACGGCTGAAGGAGCAGGGAAAGGTGCCGGTGGTCGTGGTGCCGGCTCTTCTGAACAGGGACTATTTCAAAGAACTCTGTCGTCTGAGTGCTGCGGTTGTCGCGGTGCCTCAGGCATGGCGCCGCTTCGATCGTCCGCCTGATCCACGCACGGTGGAGATCTTGCGGGATCTGATCCGCAGGTATTCGGTGACAGCTGTTCATGTCAACACACTGGTACCCGATGCACCGCTGGCTGCGGCGCGGGCTGAAACGTGTATGAGCGTGGTGCATGTGCGCGAACTTCCCGAACAGGATCCGGCGCTGTGCCGGCAGATCGGGGCTTCTCCGGACGAGCTTCGCAATGATCTGCTGAACAAAGCGGACCGGTTTGTCGCCAATTCGCCTTTGGTTGCCGAATGGCTGAACAGTCCCGCTCGGACGGAGGTTGTCTTCAACAAGGTTGAGAGAGAGTTGTTTTCTCTCAAATTCTCCCCGGGGCCGGTTCTGCGCGCCGGGCTTGTGAGCAGCAACATCGCCAAGAAAGGACTCCGCGATGCGGTGCAGGTGGCCCGGCTTCTGGAAGCTGCGCAAGCTCCGGTCGAAATCCTGCTGATCGGTCCTGAAACGGAGGACCTGAAAGCGCTCCGGCCACTGGGGGCGAACGTGTCCACGCCGGGGTATGCGGAAACCCCGAAACAGGCTCTGAGTCAGGTGGACGTGGTGCTGAGCCTGTCCCATTTCACAGAGAGTTTCGGGCGCACTGTTCTTGAGGCGATGGCCGCGGGCCGGCCAGTTGTCTGTTATGACCGGGGTATGCCGGCCTGGTTGGTACGCGGTGGCATCCGTGGTGGGCGGCTTACCGCCTGTGGAGTGGTCGTTCCCGCAGATGATGCGCAAACCGTCGCAGACATCTCATGCGCTGGAAGCGGCCCGGCAAAAGATCCGTGAGCGAGTTGCCTTTTACCACCACGACCGGCTGTTCGCTCCGGACATCGAAAAGATCACGCAACTGGTGCTGGGCGGCGAATTTCATGGCGACGGGTTTTGCACGCCCGACCTGGTTTGACATTTGGGATTCCGAGTTCATTGTTCAGTTTTCGGTCGCGGGGTTCCGGCCAGGCACTAGAATACGGCCATGACCACAACACTCGAAAAACCGTCTGGCACCACTGCCCTGCCCTCGTTTCATGAAATGTATGCGGCCCTGTGTGCCCGCGACAGCCAATACGAAGGCGTGTTCATTGTCGGCGTGCGAACGACCGGCATCTTTTGCCGACCGACCTGTACCGCGCGAAAGCCCAAACCGGAAAACGTCGAGTTCTTTGCGGACGTGGCCGCGGCCCGGGCGGCGGGATTCCGGCCCTGCAAACGGTGCCGGCCCGAGGAATCGCAGGGCGAGACGCCCGATTGGATTTCCGATTTGCTGGCCGCCATCGACCGCGATCCTTCGGCACGCTGGACCGACGCCCGCTTGCGTGAAGAAGGTATCCAGCCCGAACGGTTGCGACGCTGGTTCAATCAGCATCACCGCATGACGTTTCAGCAGTACTTGCGGTCGCGGCGAATGCAGCAGGCTTGCCAGCAAATCCAGAATGGTGATCACGTGACCCATGCGGCGCTGGATGTCGGCTATCAATCGCTGAGCGGTTTTCGCGAGGCGTTTCAGAAATGGTGTGGCGAAGTGCCCGTCAACTTGCGTGAAGGAACTGCGCCGCTGGTTTTCAATCGAATCCTTACGCCGCTGGGTCCCATGATCGCCGTGGCCACCGACGACGGGCTGTGTTTGCTGGAGTTTGTTGATCGGCGTGCACTGGAGGGCCAAATCAAGTCGCTGGTGCGTCACCTGCGACGACCGCTGACGATTGGCGAGCACTGCTGGATCGATCAGCTGAGCGACGAACTGGAAGAATACTTTGCCGGGCAGCGCCAATCGTTTGATGTGCCGCTCGTTTATCCCGGGACTGATTTTCAGATGGCGGTGTGGAACCAGCTGCGGCAGATTCCCTGCGGCGAAACCCGCAGCTACGACGATCTGGCCCGCGCCATTGGAAAACCGGGCGCGCAGCGCGCGGTTGGTCGGGCCAACGGCGACAACCGGCTGGCGATTGTGATTCCCTGTCACCGCGTGATCCGGCGTGACGGCAATCCGGGTGGCTACGCCGGGGCGATCTGGCGCAAACAGCGGTTGCTGGAACTGGAGCGGGCCCAGGGGACGTTTTTTGCGTAGCGGTGGCTTCCAGCCGCCGTCCGGGGCGATGCGTGTCGGCGGCTGGAAGCCACCGCTACCGCGACAGGCCAGCACTCCGCCGCTCCGGATTTCGTCGCGCTGCGCCAACGTTTACAATCGACTCAACGACTGGATCCCTTTTGGAGAAAAACGATGGACTCACGTGGCGCGATCAAGGCCTCGATCGATATGGGCAAAATGATCTCGATGGCCTATCTGCAGGACCTGACCGATGAAGAGATGATGCATCGCCCGCATCCGCAATGTAATCACATTAAATGGCAAGTCGGGCATCTGATCGTTTCCGAAAACCAGATGATTAACGGCTGTGTCCCGGGCAGCATACCGGACCTGCCCGAGGGATTCGCGGAGAAGTACACCAAAGAAACCGCCGCCGTCGACGATGCTGATTTTTTCCACTCAAAAGAGGAATTGATGCAGGCGTTTGAGCAGCAACGAAACGGTACGCTGGCGGCGCTGGAGAAGCTGTCTGATGAAGACCTCGACAAGCCAACTCCCGAACCCATGCAGGGATATGCGCCGAACTGGGGCACGGCGTTTGTAATGCAGGATTCGCACTGGTTAATGCATGCCGGCCAGTGGGCCGTAATTCGCCGGCAGCTAGGCCGGTCACCGATGTTTTAAACTGAAATCAATCAGGTCGCGATGC
>CAMYKF010000420.1:0-2594 GCA_947258905.1 uncultured Pirellulaceae bacterium
GTGGTGTTAATCCGCACAAACGGCGCTCGAATGTTTACACCCCCGAATCCATTAGGCGTAATCCGTACCAGTTGTCCCTGGGCCGGCTGGATATCGGCAAGCCACAACAAACCGGCTGCCAGGAGCACAATTGAAAACAAACGCATGGGTTCTTTCCTGGGTAACTAGGGGAAAGGCGACGACACAGCCCGAGAGCTTCCAGCATTTTACCCTAATCGACAGATTTGGAGAATGCCGAGCTTATTGACTGATCCAGCCAATAAACGGCCAATGGGCCAAATCGGTCCCGGAGTGTCCGTCATCTTTACCTGGTTTAATACCCCACCGTCTCCAGATACTGATGGCAATCAATGCAGGTCAGAGTCAGGTCAAAGTAGCGCAAAGCCGCGGCCTCGATATTTTCATTCCTGGCCGCATCCTTTAGCCGCTGGGCAGCCATCGTCATGTCCTCGCTGAACCGGCGGTATTCCGGCGTCGTCAGCACAAACCAGTGTTGACCCTTGACCAGTTGCACGACACTTTCGGCACCTTCCTGAATCATTTCATAGTTCTTCAGGGAGAGCCCTTCGACGATCTTTTGATTGCTGGCCAATTTGCCGCGCATGAACAACTGACGGGCTTCCGATTTGATTTGTTCCGCCTCGTCTTCCTGTTGCGGTTGTTGAATCGCGCCCGCCGGCACAACCAGAGCTCCGACCAGCAAAAGGCCAAGAAACAATGCGACTGAACAGGTTGTTTTCATAATGGGTCTCCGTTTCTGTAAATGACATCCGCGTGCATTGTAATCGACTGGCTGCCTGGTTGCCGTCCCGACGGCCACATCTTTTTCCACTTGAAAATCTTGTTGAATATGTCGCGACAAGGAACTGCCGGTTTGTCCGTGCGACCCCGCACACTGGCTCGTCGCTCGTCTCAGGAAATATCAGCGATCAATCCGGCAAATATTGCGTCGTTCATTGCCTTATACATCGACAGATGCCCCTCGCCGCGAATTGCGTTCAAGTGTGAATGGGGCAAACGGTGATGCAAACAGTGTCCCATGGAACGCAATGGACAGGTAATGTCGCACTCGCCGTACCACAACGCAACCTTGTGTCCGACTTCCGCCAGTGAGAAACCCCATGGCCGGGCCAGTAACGACATGTCGTGAATGACGCCACCCGGCCCCTGGTTGACACACTGCGCATACAGGGCGACCAGATTGCGGGCAGAATCCGGATTGGTGAATATCGACCGATCAGCTCGCGCAAAAAACTTCGAGGCCATGCATAAAACCTGATTGGGCCGACGCCTGATGCGGCGAGTGGCCACGTTAAATGCGACTCGCGCAATACGCGGACGCCGTGCCGCGATGCGAAAAAACCGCTCCGCGTTGCCACCGTATGCCGGCAATTGTTCCAGCGGCGCAACGCCGGAGATCACCGCAACCGAACGAACCCGATCCTGCGGCAGCCGCGCGGCACATAACAGGTTGTAGGCCGCTCCGGACGAAAATGATGCCATGGAAAATTGACCGAGATGCAAGTCGCCGGGCAAGTTCGGTGAGTCAATGAACTCCAGCACGTCATTGAGCCAATGCACAATGCGACGTCCGCATTGGAATGAGGATATGCCAAAACCCGGACGGTCGATGGCAATCAGGCGACAACCATTCCGCGCTGCCGCATCGGCGTAAAAACGGGCCTCGATTCTCGCCGTGGGAATGCCGTGAAAGTAAAGCACCGGCCAGCCAGCCGGATCTCCGTAAGTCGCAAAGCCCAGGATGCGCCCATCACGCAAACGAAACCGCTGGTTCTCATTCATGTACGGCGTCGATGACGGGGTGTTGCCATGCAGCGCTGCGGGAATGGCCATGGCCGAACAGGCCGCGGCAGTCGAGCTGATAAATGACCTCCTGGTCAGGGGCCGCGTGGGACGTCGGGGTTGTTCTGAATTGTTCATGATCACGTTGTCCTGCATGCTGTGTGCCAAATCCGCAGAGTGAATCATGCACAGGTTTGACCCCGATCGCAAAGAAAAAATTGCCAGTAGAACGCTCTCACCGTGCGAGCACGCACATCCATCGCCTGGCGGGATTCCAGCTGTTCCCCGATCCGGCTTCATTCAAAGTACCGGGAAAATCGATATACTGATGAAGTTACGTCCCCAAACAGGAGTTTCGTCATGTCGATGGCAACGCGTTCAATCCCCGAATCACTTACTGGATTTCTGTCGGCTCCCAAACAATTACTGATCAACGGCCAATGGAATGCGGCGGCCAGCGGTCAAACCTTTGACGTCGTTAACCCGGCCAACACGGAAGTCGTGGCCAAGGTGGCCAGCGGCGAAGCGGCCGATATCGATATCGCCGTGCAGGCCGCCCGTCAGGCCTTCGCTTCAGGCCCATGGTCCAAAATGACGCCGTCGCAGCGAGGCCAGTTGATCTGGCGTGTCGGAGATCTGATTGAGCAGCACAATGACGAACTGGCCCGGCTGGAAACGCTGGATAATGGCAAGCCGTTCTCGGTGGCCCGTGTAGCTGACGTACCTCTGGCGGCTGACATGTTCCGCTACATGGCCGGCTGGTGCACCAAGATCGAGGGCAACACGATTCC
>CAMYKF010000420.1:2615-3754 GCA_947258905.1 uncultured Pirellulaceae bacterium
TACCTTGCGCGAACCGGTCGGCGTAGTGGGTCAGATCATCCCGTGGAATTTTCCGCTGTTGATGGCCGCCTGGAAACTCGCTCCGGCGCTGGCCTGTGGTTGCACGGTAGTCCTCAAGCCAGCCGAACAAACGCCGTTGTCGGCGATCCGCCTGGGAGAACTGATTCAGGAAGCCGGCATCCCTGACGGGGTGGTCAACATCGTTACCGGATTTGGCGAAACCGCAGGAGCGGCTCTGGCAGCGCACCCGGGCGTCGACAAGGTCGCGTTTACCGGCTCGACCGAAGTCGGCAAGCTGATCGTCAATGCGGCGGCCGGCAATCTGAAAAAAGTTACCCTGGAACTGGGCGGCAAGAGTCCCAATTTGATTCTCAAGGATGCCGATCTGTCGACGGCGATTCCCGGCGCGGCCAATGCCATCTTCTTTAATCATGGTCAGTGCTGTTGTGCCGGTTCGCGGCTGTACGTCGAGCAGGAGATCTTTGAAGAGGTCTGCGCGGGCATTGGTGAGGAAGCCAAAAAGATCAAGGTCGGCGATGGCTTCGCTGAAGACACGCATATGGGCCCACTGGTTTCGCGCGAACAGTACGAAGCAGTCACCGGTTTTCTGGATCGCGGCCGCGAGGCCGGCGCCCGAGCCGTTTGTGGCGGCGATACACCCGGCGGAGCAGGCTACTTCGTCAATCCGACGGTGCTGGTCGACACTATAGAACATATGGAGGTGGTACGCGAAGAGATCTTCGGACCGGTCGTTACTGCCATGCCGTTCAAGAACAAGCAGGAACTGATCGATCGCGCCAACGATTCGTACTACGGACTGGCCGCCGGCGTGTGGACCAGTGATGTGGCCGAAGCCCATCGGCTGGCCAAGGCCATGCGAGCGGGCACCGTGTGGGTCAACTGCTACAACGTTTTCGATGCGGCACTGCCATTTGGCGGGTACAAGCAATCCGGCTGGGGCCGCGAAATGGGTCACGCCGTATTGAACAACTACCTGGAGACCAAATCGGTCTGCATTGCCATCTAGTACCGCTGCGCGAAGTAGCCGGATTCGCAAGAGGATCTTGCGCTTTTTTTCAACCTCTCCCATGATTGGGAGAGGTCAGGACCCGCGTTAAGCGGGGCCTGGGTGAGGGCTG
>CAMYKF010000420.1:3776-6839 GCA_947258905.1 uncultured Pirellulaceae bacterium
TGCTCCCGGCCCGCCGGGATTCTCCCCCAGGGGGAGAAGGCCTGCGGAAAGGCGCACGATCCTCGCAAGAATTCGGGCCGCCACCGCTAAAGACAAAGTGGCCTTGGCCGTCAATCAAGGCATTAGACAGTGGACTTACGTGAACCCCCCGGCCCCCCCTTTGCAAAAGCGGGGAGTACCTGACCGCTATGGAAATCGGGCTCATCTCCGACACACACGGCTATCTTGATCCGCGGATCTTCAAGCTGTTCGATGACTGTGACGAGATCTGGCATGCCGGAGACTTCGGCAGTGAGGTAGCCGGGCCGCTAGGCGAATTCCGGCCGCTGCGGGGCGTGTTTGGCAACATCGATGATCAGTTGATCCGCGACGAGTTCCCCGAGCACCTGCGTTTTGAGTGCGAGGGTGTGGACGTCTGGATCACACACATCGCCGGGCGACCCGGCCGTTATGATCGCGCGGTTCTGGCGGAACTGAAGAAAAATCCGCCGCAAGTTCTGATATGCGGTCATTCGCATATCCTGCACGTCGAAAAAGACGCCCGGTTCAACGAAATGCAGTACATCAATTCGGGCGCCGCAGGTCACCGCGGATTGCATCAAATGCGAACGCTGCTGAAATTCACGATCGCCGACGGACAGCTCGATCGACTCCGTTTGATCGAACTGGGACCACGCGGCTGGAGGCCGAAGTCTGTGTAATGATGTCGAATTTTTTAGCGGAATGGCGCAAGACATCCGGTGATTCGATGGAAATGCTGCAGTACCGGACGGCTTGCGCCGTTCCGCTAACATTGTCGCATAGACCCTGAATAAATACCGGACGGCTTGCGCCGTTCCGCTAACAATTGTCGCACAGACCCTAGATTCTTCGCAGGCAGAAACTGGCCCAACGGGCATTTAGCCACGCCATGCCGTTGATGCCCACCACGGCCAGGGGCAGACACAGCACCCCGACGATCGCAGCCAGAATCGTTTCCGGCACCGAGTCGATCACGGTGAACAGGAAGCTCTGGGGCAAGCCAAACACACCCCACAGAATCGGAGACGCCATCAGTCCCAGCGGAGTGCCGACTATCAGGACAGAGACCAACCTGGACAACAACGAGGATTCGGTCGAAACAAATGTCATCCCGCCGCATTCCAGCATCTCTGGTTTCGTCTATATTGACGCCAACGACAACGGACTTCGTGAGTCCGGCGAGCCTCCTGTTGCGGGAGTGGCGGTGATGTTGTCTGGTGAGGACGTGCTTGGCAACGATGTTCAGCTTGCGACTTTGACGGACGCGCGCGGCGCCTATCGCTTCGATCAGTTGATGCCGGGGACTTATCAAGTTCTCGAGGTGCAACCAGGCTCGCTTCTCGACGGCAAAGATACTCCTGGCGTTTTACCAGGCAGCATCAATCCGGCGCCGGTCAGTGTCCTGGACGACATGTTCTCGAACATCGCTTTGCAGGGTGGGGTCGATGGTATCGAGTTCAATTTCGGCGAGCTGACGACAGACCTGCTCACCAAGCGGGATCTCTTGGGATCAAGTTAGGCAGTCTTGCGATGTTCTTTAATGCTGTAACCTGTTTTTAATTAGGTACTTACGTTGGTTTTGTGCGGATGCGAAAAAAGGTTATGGGAGGGCTAATGCTTTTCGCTTGACGCCCACCGTCCGATCGGTCATACTTCCGGGCGTTCAAGAGTCAACGACAAGCCCCATGGGAGCTTCCCGCCAATGCTAGCTAAGAAACGGTCACGCGTCTGACGCGCCCGCTTAGCTTGCATATGGAACAGCGACGGTATTCTGACCGTCGTTTCTCCGCATTCCCCCTGAGATCGATTTGCATCGATCCAGAGGCATCATGCTTGCCAGGTAGGCGGTGCGAAACGCGCCTGACCCACCACTCGCCGCCCCCGACTGTGGTTGCTTGAAGCAATCCGTCTGTTGTCCCGCTTCGTCGATTCGAAGTCGCAATGCCCACCGCGAGTTCGAAGAGCTTGTGACGCCAGTGTTGTTCAACGACGGAGAAACATCCTGCGTAGTGCAGTGTTGATTTCAGCCGCAATCGCGTCGCCGTGACGGCACTTCGCGCAGCGCCCTGCACGGCGATGCGCGCGAGAAACTACCACTACCACCGAAGAATGATGCAAAGCAGAATTAGATACAAATCAATTGGAGATGCAAAAAATGGCTTTCCGTTATAAAGCTTGCCTTTTCGTTGTCATCGCGCTGGCAATCTGCTGGCCGCAGGTGGCAAGCGCTCAGGTGATCGACACTTTTGACGTTGCCCAGACCTTGAATGTCCAGATATCCGGTCCCACGTCCGACTTTGATTTTGCCAGTGGCGGCGGCATTCTTGGTATGGAAAGGGACGTGGAGCTCACCCTCAACAGCACGCTTGGAGATGCTGACATTGAAATTAATGGCACGCCGCAGCCCAGTCGCCTTGCGATGGATGTCGGTCCTAGCAGCATGGCCACTGGCAAGGTCACTTGGGACGGGATCGACATGGCGCCAGCCGTCAACACCACGGGGTTAGGATCCCAGGACTTGACCCTGTTCGGGGATAGGCTGGCGTTGGAAGTTGCTTCTAACCAACTTGCACAAGATGTGAAGTTCACGGTGTGGTCGGATGCCAACAATGTTTCGGAGTTCACCTTGAGTTTGCCCGCCATGATCAATACGCCACAAGTCTTTGAGGTGCCATTCGCCAACTTTGCAATGGTTCCGACAGCGACTGGGCCTGCCGACTTCAGCGATGTCGGCGCGGTCCAGATGGAGATAGACGCCTTGGTTCCCAACGACCTGGCGTTTGATCTGCTCGAGATTAGAAGGCCGAACGGGCCGAACGCGATTCCTGAACCGACCACGATGGTTCTGCTGTTACTTAGCGGGTTTGGTTTTGCCATGTTCGGATGGCGTCGGGGACCCGGGGGCCACCAGCTTGCTCGTTAGACTCCTGCGTGAAAACACCAAAGGATTTGTTCTGAAAGGATTCGTTGTAATGCCATCGATTTTTGCAGCTCTGAGAAATGCGACTCGTTTCAATTCCCCCAAGCGGCGGTTCCACCGAC
>CAMYKF010000421.1 GCA_947258905.1 uncultured Pirellulaceae bacterium
GTTCGATGAATGGAAAGAACAATACGGCGAGCGGATGGTGATTTTCAAGGCAACACCCGAAGCGACCCTCGATCACCTGATCCAACGAAGTCAACAAGCGGCCGCAGGCGACCTGCCCCTGATCAATCTGAATGATCCGTTAAACAGTCTGATTGTGCTGAAGCCGACTGCCAAACTTCCACCCAGAGTCGTCGGGGAGTTCCAGCCGCCTTCATCCTCCGATCCGGTTTCGCACATGGGTGGACTTAAAATGCACATGAACGACCAATCCTACAAGTCCTTCCTTGCCTGGCTGGAAGATTATTCGCGCGTGGTGGGCGACCAGTACACGAGCGTGGAAGATCTGCCCGCCGACAACTGGCACGCTACCCAGCGGATCTTGCGAATGAAAGAAACGCCAGAAGACTGGGGCGTCGGCACCGTGGTGCAGATGTTTGTGTTTGCCCGCAACACTGATGACTCGGCGTGGACGGATCAGCCCGTGGCATTTACCCAGGGAACCATCACTCCTCGACAAATCATCAACGGTGCACTGTTTCTGTTGGCACCGCAGGAAGATGCAAAGGCCGCCGAGTGGAGAAGTGCGCAAAACCGTCTGCCCCGCGGTCGTTACCTGGTCAAGGTCTTTGTTGATACGCGTGGGCTCATCGCAGAGGATCCAGCGCTGATGCTCGGCGCCGATGACTATGCCGGTACCGTCGAAATTGAGGACGCGCGGTGGCGGCCGAAGTTTCCCAAGGCCGAATGGATTTCGGCGGCGGATTTATCGCAATAGATACCGACATGCCGCGTGGCGGTGGCTTCCAGCCGCCGTTGTCACATCCCTGCGCGAGCGCCGGGTGCCACTGCTGGGTGTCGGGTGCTACTGCTGGCCCGTCCAATACGTCCGGGAATTCAAAGTCGGTTTCTGTAGTGTTTTACAGATCGTTTGGTGCCACTGCTGGCTTGCCCAGCAGTGCCGGATCGAAAGGCACGGTTGGACAAGCCAACCGTGGCACCCGAGTCCCGGACACCTTGCTCTGTCAGTCGAGGTCGTCAACGGTCCCGTGCTGGGTGCTGGGTGCCACTGCTGGCTCGTCCAGCAGTGCAAGGCCGTCAACAAGCTCGCGTTAAACCTTCGGCTTTTTCGCCAATTCTCCCCGGAATTCCTGCGCCAACTGCGTCGGATTTGCGTGGCTGGTCGTGAAAGGGTCACAATATTGGCATGTTCGAACTCGACACCGATCAGCTGATCGAAATGGCGCACGCAGGAGACTCGCAAGCCCAGCAAGCGCTTTTGACGCGGCATCGCAAGCGGCTGCGTCGCATGATCGGCGTTTTTCTCGACCCCCGGATTTCGGCCCGCGTTGATCCATCCGACATTCTTCAGGATGCCCTGACCGTCGCGGCCCAGCGGTTGCCCCAATATCTGGAGGACCAGCCGATTGCGTTTTACCCGTGGCTGCGTCAATTCGTGCACAACGAACTGGCCAATATCCACCGCCGACACGTTTTGGCACAGCGTCGCGCCGTTGGTCGCGAACAACCTGTGGGTTCGGTAGTCAGCGACGCCTCCGCAATGCATCTGGCGGACCGCCTGGTGAGCCGCGAAGCCTCGCCCAGTCAAAACGTGCAGGCACAGGAATTGAAAGCTCAGGTGAAAGCGGCCCTGTCACAACTTTCAGCTGACGAACGGGAGTTGTTATTGATGCGTTGTGCCGAACAGCTGAGCGTCAACGAAATATCAGACGTTCTGGGTATCACAGAATCGGCTGCCCGATCGCGAATTACCCGTACTTTGCAAAAACTGAATCGCCATCTGGGAGCCACCTCGTGATTTCGGGCCATCAGCAAAGTGAACACGAGGGATTTGATCTGCTGGTTGATCAGCTCTGTGCCATGCTGCATGCCGGTGAGGGAATTGATGTCGAACGCCTGGCCAGCGAAAACCCGGAATACGCCGACCAGCTGCGTGAGCTGTATCCGACACTGGAAGCACTGATAACGCTGGACCATTCTGCCGCTGCGATTTCCTCAGATGGCGTGGACGCCGGGCAGGGCCAGCTCACATCGCTGGGTGATTTCCGCCTCGTGCGTCAGATTGGGCGTGGCGGGATGGGCGTGGTCTATGAAGCCGAACAGCAGACGATTCGCCGCCAGGTGGCTCTGAAAATCCTGCCGCTGGCCGCCCTGGTTGATCCGCGGGCATTGCAGCGTTTTAAAAACGAGGTGACCGCCGTTGCCACTCTGGAACATCCGCACATTGTTTCGGTGTACTCGATCGGGGAAGAACGCGGCATTCACTATTACGCCATGCAGCTGATTCATGGCCAAAGTCTTGCGGCGGTAATTCGCGAATTGCGACAGCGGGCCATGAACGAGGAATCAGTGACTGGCGAGTCGCTGAAACAGGTTGTGGCCAATATGTCGGACAGGAAGGATCATGAATCAGTCACCACCGCCTGGAAGGATGCTGAGGAAAAGCCTGCCGACGCAGCGGAAACCCGGGCCCGTGGCAAATCAGCCACGTTTGCCAGTCAGGTAACCGATCGCACTTACTTCCGCAATGTCGCACGTTTGATGATTCAGGCCTGCGAGGCGTTGCAGCACGCTCACGAGCACGGCATCGTGCATCGCGACGTCAAGCCGGGCAACTTGTTACTCGACACCCAGGGCAGTTTGTTTGTCACCGATTTTGGTTTGGCGCGTATGGAAACGGCGCCCGGCCTGACCATGACCGGCGACATTTTGGGCACGTTGCGATACATGAGTCCCGAGCAGGTTCTGGCCGGCCGGGTGGTCGTGGATCACCGGACCGACATTTATTCGCTGGGGGCGACGCTGTACGAGTTGTTGACTCTTACCCCGATCTGGTCGGAAACCAGCAAGGCCGATCTGGTGCGTCGCATTTCCTTTGAGGAACCGATCGCGCCGCACAAAGCCAATCCCTCCATCCCAACCGATCTGGAGACGATTGTGCTCAAGGCAATCAGCAAGAATCCCAACGAGCGTTATGAAAGCGCACAGGCCTTTGCTGATGATTTGCAGAACTATCTCGACCACAAACCCATCGTGGCCAAA
>CAMYKF010000422.1 GCA_947258905.1 uncultured Pirellulaceae bacterium
TTCATCAAAGGGGATAACACTGCGGCACATTGCACAATAGGATAGCGCAACAATACGCTCTCCAAATCCATCGTTGGCGCTGTTGACTTCCGTCTGGTAACCGAGTGCTGTGCCAAAAGCCCTCTCTGCCAATATAAGCGAGACACTTTCTTAGAATAATTTACTGTAGAAAGTGAGAAGGCTTATGATGCTAGAGATGAAGAATAAACCATTAGATAAAGCCGTTGACGGTGATTCGAAACGAGCCCGTAGGGCGAGTGGAGACTCACCGTCGCCGCCCGATCCGGAGGTGGAAGTTAAAGCCGAACGTCGCCGTTTCACCAGTCAATACAAGTTATCAATTTTGACGCAGGCGGATCAGTGCCAACACCTCGGTGAGATCGGTGCGCTGCTGCGCCGCGAAGGCCTGTACTCATCGCACTTGAGCGCCTGGCGGCGTCTGCGCCGGGAAGGGGTGTTGCAGGGACTCAGCCCGCAACAACGCGGCCCCAAGCCCGATGCTGCGGCAGCCGGACAACGCGAGATCGCCCGTCTTCAAAAACAGGTATCGAAATTGGAGTTTGAGCTGGAGAAAGCACACACGATCATTGATGTCCAAAAAAAACTCTCGGCGCTGCTGTCGACGATACGCAAGGACGAGAACTCGTCATGAATGCGGTCCGGTCATTAAGCGTGAGCGTTGGGGTGAAACCGGCGTGTGCGGCGTTGCGGATGAACCGATCCCGTTATTACCGGGACTTACTGCCTCGACACCCTCGACCCCGTTTGGCGCCGCCGTTGAAGCTCAGCCCCGACGAGCACGACAAGGCCCATGCCTTGCTGCTGTGTGAGCGCTTTGTGGACCAGGCACCGGCGAGCATCGTGGCGACCCTGCTGGATGAAGGTGAATATGTCTGTTCCGAGCGGACGATGTACCGGATCCTGGCCCATCATCACCAACTCAAAGAACGCCGCCGCGGGCACCGGCAGGGCCACTATACAAAACCTGAACTGCTGGCTACGGCGCCGAATCAGATCTGGTCATGGGACATCACGAAACTCAAAGGCCCGGTGACCTGGTCTTACTTCTATCTCTACGTCATCCTCGATATCTACAGCCGCCACGTGGTGGGCTGGATGATCGCGGACAGAGAAGCGGCCAGCCTGGCCAAGACCTTGATCCGGGACAGCTGCGACAAACAGCACATCGAACCTCAACAACTCACGCTACATGCGGATCGGGGTTCCAGCATGAAGTCAAAAGCCGTGGCGCATTTGCTGGCGGATCTGGGCGTGACCAAAACGCACTCCCGGCCTCGCACTAGCGATGATAACCCGTTCTCCGAAGCACAGTTCAAAACCTTGAAGTACCGGCCTGATTTCCCCGAACGGTTCGGCTCAATTCAGGATGCAAAAGCACACTGCCAACGATTCTTCCAGTGGTACAACCAACAGCACAAACATTCCGGAATCGCCATGCTGACCCCGCAAACCGTCCATTACGGCAATGCCAATGTTGTCCTGAATCATCGCCAACAGACACTCAACCAGGCGTTTGATCTTCACCCCAGCCGCTTTAAAGGCAAGCAACCTCGTCCGCAACCCTTGCCTGAAGCCGCCTGGATCAATAAACCTTTGAATAATCCCAGCGAGGTTACACACTCTGACAATTAGACACTAAATTCCATTAACCCGTGTCTCGTTTCCATTGACAGGTTCCGGACGGACGTGCTGGGCCAGAAACGAGTACGAGATCGAGACAGGGGCAGTCCGCTGGCGAGTTCGAGCACGCTGAACCGGTTGGAGTTGAGTGAACCGGAGCGTGCGGCGGGGAGTCGATACAAGCGTATAGCGGCGGAGCCGGAGTCGTTTGATCGGTTACTGGTGGATCTGTTCATTGAATCGTACAAGAAGCCGCCGCGGGAGATTTGGCTGGACCTGGATGCGACGGATGATCCGTTGCATGGTCGCCAGGAAGGACGGTTCTTTCACGGGTACTATCGGTGTTACTGCTATTTACCGCTGTATATCTTCTGTGGCGGCCATTTGTTGTGTGCACGGTTACGGCCGTCGAACCAGGATGCGGCAGCGGGGAGTGTGGAGGAGTTGAGCCGGGTGGTGTCGCAGATTCGTGAACAGTGGCCGAAGACCCGTATTGTGATCCGGGGGGATTCGGGATTCTGTCGGGAGGCGATCATGGCGTGGTGTGAAGCGAATCGGGTGAAGTATGTCTTGGGATTGTCCCGTAATGTGCGGCTGGTGCGGGCCATTGGGTGTGAGTTACACGAGGCTGGTGTGGAATATGGTCGTACGGGAGAGGCGGTGCGGAATTTCCGGGACTTTGAATACCGCACGCGCAAGTCGTGGAGCCGGACTCGGCGGGTAGTGGGTAAGGCGGAGCATTTATCGAAGGGGAGCAATCCCCGATTTATCGTGACCAGTCTGCCGTCCTCTCGAGCGGGTGCAAAACGATTGTACGAGAAGCTGTATTGTGCCCGTGGCGATATGGAGAACCGGATCAAGGAGCAGCAACTGGATCTGTTTGCCGATCGAACCAGTGCGGCGACGATGCGGGCGAACCAGCTGCGTTTGTACTTTGCCTCGTTTGCTTATGTGCTGATGCACGGGCTTCGCCGACTGGGACTGGCGGGCACTCAACTATCAAACTCGCAATGCACCACGATCCGATTGAAGCTGTTGAAGATCGGTGCGCGGTTGAAGATCACGGTGCGCAAGGTATGGCTGTCGTTCTCAGAAGCCTATCCTTATGAGAAGGACTTCGAACAAATTCTGGCGAATCTGCGCGGCCATCCGATTTGGGCATCAGCAGGATAAACAACCGACTCCCCTGAAAGACAAATCCAACTGATCAGCGACCGCTGAGGGTTCGCTACGAATCGAGCTGTCGAAAAACAGCGAAAATCGAAGTGCAAAGCGACGATCCCGGACTCAGCGGCAACAACATCGTCAGTTAATCCGTGAGGTACAACAATTGCCCGTCTCCGCAACGCAATGCAGGCTGCTTTCTGTGCAAATCATACCAATCATTCAAATCGGTGAGCGATGCGGGCTAGTCGC
>CAMYKF010000423.1 GCA_947258905.1 uncultured Pirellulaceae bacterium
CACACAGGCGATCGACATTGTCCTGATTGACACCGGCCACGTTCACACGACCGGAGCGCAGCATGTAAATCGAATGTTCTTCGCGCAGCTGGTCGACCTCTGCGGGAGTCAACCCGGTGAAGCTGAACATGCCGTTCTGCTGCAGCATGAAATTGAACTGGTCACCAAGTTGCTGCGAGAGCTTATCAACCAGCAGACGCCGCATGGAGCCGATGCGGTTGCGAACTTCCTCCAGTTCGGCATGCCAGCTTTCGCGCAACCCGGGATCATCCAGAACGGTGGCGACAATGCCGGCCCCGTGCTTGGGCGGGTTGGAGTAGATGGCGCGAATCAGCGACTTGAGGTAGGCCCCCAGCTTGTCGGCCGCTGCGGCGTCCTTGCAAACGCCGGTTAACGCGCCGACACGCTCGGCATACAGTCCGAAGTTCTTGGAATTCGAACTGCAAATCAGGAACTCGGAGCCCAACTCGGCCATGCGCCGCAACGGAAACACGTCCGTTTCAAGTGACTCGCGAAAGCCCTGATAGGCGCAGTCGAAAATCGGCAGCAGATTGCGCTCGCGGACGAATCCGAAAATGATTTCCCACTGGTCCACCGCCAGATCGAATCCGGAAGGGTTGTGGCAACACGTGTGAAACAGGAAGGCATCGCCTTCGGTGGATTCATCGAGAGCTTCCACCAGCGACTCAAAATTGAGCGCCGTTTTGCTTTTGTCCAGGTAATCGTAGTGGCTGATTTGCACATTGGCCTGGGAAAAGATGTTCATGTGGTTGGCCCACGTGGGCAGGCCGATCCACAGTTTTGCCGACGGTCGCAACTTGTCGAGATACTCGGCAGCGATCCGCAAGGCGCCGGTACCGCCGGGCGTCTGGATGCAGGTGTAGCAGTTATTTTCAAACGCCTGAGTCTCACCCAGCAACAACGCCGCTGTGGCCCGATCGAATGCCTCCAGCCCGCCGATGCCCAGGTAGTTTTTGGTGTTTTCCTGTTCCAGCAAACGTTCTTCGGCCTGCTTGACGCAACGCATGACCGGAGTCTGGCTCTGTTCATTCTGGTAAACGCCGACCGTCAGGTTGATCTTGTCCGGATTGGGGTCTGCCCTGAAACGATCGACCAGACTAAAGATGGGATCGGGTGGAACCTTGGGAATGGATTCAAACATATCGGCTGGACCCCTTGCAAAGTTAAGGCGTCTTGACGCCTGGCAAGCTGCGTGACGAGAATCAATTTAACCTGGTGATCCGGCCACTTCGAGGACCCTGCTACCCAAACGGCCGGAGAGTGCATCAGGCGTCGTGTGCGATGCCGCACGTCTCCGCGGCGAGTTTGAATCCATCTGTATCGGCGGCTGGAAGCCACCGTTCCGGCCACCGTAACTGAAACAGGAAACTGGATTGCATGTCACGACGCGTTGGACTCTGGTTGATCGGTGCCCGGGGCGGAGTGGCGTCGGTGGTTATCAGCGGCCTGGCGGCTCTGCAACGCGGTTTGACGGACAATTGTGGTCTGGTCAGTTGCCTGCTAACTTTCTCCGGCCTTGAGTTACTCGATTGGCCAGATGTTGCGATCGGCGGACATGAGATCCGGCCGGGTTGTCTGGTCGACGAGGTGCGGCAGTTTCAGCGCTCCAGCCGCACGTTGTCCGACCAGTTGCTGGAACAGATCGAACCGGAATTGCGACAGGCCGACGCAGCGATCCGGCCGGGCATTCTGTTTCGCGCGGGTGACGCCATCACGCGACTGGCTGCACCGGACATCGCTGGTGACGACCGGCCCCCCGTTGAAAAAATTGCCCAGGTCGTGTCCGACTTGCGAGAATTTCGCGAGTCCGGACAGCTGGACCACGTGGTTATGATCAATCTGGCTTCCACGGAACCGGAAGCCGATGTGGGGGCGATCCCGGACACATGGGCAGAACTGGAACCGACACTGCATCAAACCGATTGCCCGTTGCCCACCAGTTCGCTGTACGCGATTGCGGCCATACAAAGTGGTTGTTCGTTGGTCAACTTCACGCCGTCACTGGCCAGCGACTGCGCGGCGATTCGGGAACTGGCCAAAGCGAACACAATTGCCCATGCCGGACGAGACGGAAAAACCGGCGAGACTCTGATCAAGAGCGCGTTGGCGCCGGCCTTCGCCATGCGGAACCTGCAGGTGATGAGCTGGGTGGGCCACAACATTTTTGGGAACATGGACGCCCAGGTACTGGATGACCCGGAGAACAAACAGGCCAAAGTGGCGACCAAGGATGGTCTGCTGGGAGAAATCCTGGGGTACGATCCGCAGTCCCATATCAGCATCGAATACATCCGCAGCATGGGTGACTGGAAGACCGCGTGGGACCATATCCACTTTCGCGGATTCCTCGGCACCCCGATGGTGATGCAGTTCACGTGGCAGGGGTGCGATTCGATGCTGGCTGCTCCGCTGGTGCTGGACTTGTTCCGACTGACCGAGCGGGCTGCCCGGGCCGGACAAAGCGGGGTGCTGGATTGGCTGGCCTGCTTCTTCAAATCGCCGATGGATGTCTCCGAAAACAACCTGACCCACCAGTTCTCGTTGCTCCAGCAATGGGCCGGGGATTTGCAGCGGTAGCAGCCGGGACGACAATATTCTGCCGCAGCTGATGGTGAGGCCCTCGCGCGAAAGTGATAAAATGAGGGCGTTGTCGCCGAATTGGTGCCCGGATTTCCCCGCGGAGGGCGACTATGATCCTGTGGCTCGGACGGAGCCTCGCTCTCCCGATCAACAGTTAGAGCCCGGTTCGTATCCAGTCCCAAATTTTTACTGCAATTCAGGCTGAGAGACCCATGTCGAAAACAACGCTGTCCATCTTGTTTGCTTGTGTTTTTGTTTTGCCGTGTGTTGCCCAGGAAACCGAGCCCCAGGAGGGTGCGTCCGGTTCCGAACAGGTGACGCAAAGCCAAATGGTCATCCGGGCCGAAGATGACGGCAGCGGCACGCCGCAGGTCTTCGCCTTTTCCACGACGGGCGACGGAGCGGGAATGGGCGAGATGGTGTTTATGGGTGACTCGTCGATGATTGGAACACCGGATATTTTCTCTCTGGCCAACAACGCCAGTGTGCAAGGCGAAATCGAGCTGGTCGATGAACAGATGCAACAGATCCGCGATATCAACGCCGAATTTGGCAAGAAGATACAGGAACAGATCTCCGAGATGCGATTGGGCAACATGAATCCCGATCGCGGTCGAGACCTGTCAGACCTGATTCAGCGATTGAATGCGGAAAAGCAGCAAAGGATGCAGCAAGTCCTGCTGCCACACCAGTTCGATCGCTTGCGACAGATCGCCCTGCAAACCCGGATGAAACGCACCGGTGAAGCGACCACGCTGTCAAGTGGCGAGGTTGCCGAAGCCCTGGGAATCTCTGCGGAACAGCAGGAGAAGATCAAGGCACGCGCCGAGGAATTGAAAAAGGAAATGGAAGAAAAGATCGCCCGCATCAAGCAAGAAGCCAGGGAGGAATTGCTGGACGAGTTGACCGGCGAACAGCGTCGCAAGCTGGAGGAAATGATGGGCGACAGCTTTGAGTTGAAAACACCCAGCATGCAGGATCGCATCCGGCGTATCCGTCAGCGACGAGGGGATCAGGAAGCCAAAGACAACTAGAAGTTGTTTCAAAACCAGTTTCCTACGGTAGCTCGGTCTCTCCGAGACCGAGAAAACAGAGTAAAACGAGTCTCGGAGAGACTCGCCTACCGTTTTGAAACCACCTCCAGGCAAATTCAGGGGCCGGCTCGGCGTAGCCGGGCGAGCCCGTCGCCAGGCATGTCGAGGCGAGCGAAGCGCCTCGTTCGCCAACGTGAATCAGCTACTCTTCAGGAATGGCAATCGCCCGCAGGTACTCTGACAGCCGGGCTTGCAGGTCCACCAGCTGGTGCCACTGCTTGACATCCAGTTCAACTTTGGTGCTGCGTGGTTCGATGTTGGCGCTGTGAATCAAACGCCGCATCTGCAAATGGACGAACTCCAGCACTTCCGACAATTGCGCTGCCTGACCGGGGGACAGTCGCGAAGGCAGTTTGGGCGGATCCAGCTCCAGCAGCTTGAGCTGTGCGTCGGTCTGGTTAACCAGTTTGTTCCAGTTTCCTGAATCGTTGAAATCGAGTTCTTCACCCTGCTCGGTGCGGCCGGACGTTTGATAGAGTCTGCGCAACCGGTGATTGATCTCGCTGCGTGATCCGAAAACCAAAGTACTGCGCCCGACGGATATCAGGTCGCCATGTCGCAGGATTCGCAAATGCGTTTCCTCGCCATTGACCTTGGTGCCATTGGTACTGGCCAGATCGGTGAGGACCAGATCGTCGTGGTCACGCTGGATCTTCAGATGGAACCGGCTGACCCGCTCGTCGTTCAGCTGGATCGTATTGCCTTCTTCGCGGCCGATCGTGATGGGTGGATCGAACTCCTTGTAGACCCGACCACGATCAGAGCCGTCGAGGATACGTAGCGTAATCTGATCCATGGAACGATGTCTGCGCTGAACCGCGGATATAGGATTTCGGCAGGATAAGGAAAAGACGATGTCGATCGATCTGCCCGCCAGGCAGTCCGCAAATCGAGCAACCTTAAATTTTACGTCAAAAATCGCCCGACGAAAGGTTTTGGGGGTTAGCCGAGCGGGTTTTTCGCCGTTGGCGACCGTTTGTTCGCCTCATAGGAACTGCGTCAAAAGCGGGTTTTCGAGACATTTGGGTCATTCCTGCGGGACAATACTGCCCCGTTAACGAGACTTTGTTGTTTGAAACGAAGGCGTGTTATTTGCCGACCTGGACCCCCGTTCAGGCCCCCTGATTGCCGGCTGCGATGGTTTTGTGGGGAGCATCGGATCCAAACAGATACCAGTTTTCGGCCGGTAAATGCAGGGCAACCCGCCCGCCCCGCTGCACATCGGCATCGCCTTCGAACCGCGCCACACAGGAGCATCCGGCCAGTTCGAAATAAGCCATCGTCTCGTCCCCCAATCGCTCGACGACATCCACGGTGACTTCGGCCAGTCGCGGATCGCTGGCGTTGAGCGTGATGTGCTCGGGCCGAAATCCAAAAATAAACGAACGAGCAAGGTCATTGTCCTTTGGGACACGCACGGAGAATTCTGCGCCGTCGCTGGTGAACATATGGCCGCCGCCCGCCGCCTGGATCTGGCCCTCGATCATGTTCATCGAAGGGCTGCCGATAAAGCTGGCCACAAACTGGTTGGCTGGCGACTCGTACAATTCCAGCGGCGTGGCCACTTGCTGAATCACGCCGTCATTCATCACGACGATGCGTTCACCCAGCGTCATCGCTTCGATCTGGTCGTGAGTGACGTAGATCGTGGTCGTCTTGAGCCGATGATGCAGTTGTGCCAGTTCCTTGCGCATCTGCACGCGCAGCTTGGCGTCGAGGTTGGAAAGCGGCTCGTCGAACAAAAACGCCGCCGGCTTGCGGACAATCGCCCGACCCACGGCGACCCGTTGTCGCTGGCCACCGGACAACTGACGCGGCCTTCGATCCAGCAAGGATTCGATGGACAGGATTTCTGCCGCCTCGCCGACCCGTTTCCTGATTTCCTCCTTGCCGGTCCGCCGCATTCGCAAGCCGAACGACATATTGTCGCGAACCGTCATATGCGGATACAGCGCGTAATTCTGGAACACCATGGCGATATCGCGATTGCCGGGCTCCACATCATTGACACGTCGGTCGCCGATATAGATATCACCTTCGCTGATTTCCTCCAGTCCGGCCACCATCCTCAGCATCGTCGATTTGCCGCAGCCCGATGGTCCGACCAGCACGAGGAACTCGCCATCGGCGATTTGCAGATTGGCATCGCGCACCGCAACATGTCCGTTGTCGTAGCGCTTGACAATATTGTCCAGGCGAATGGAGGCCATAAGAAGTAGTTGTCCCCGAGAGGCGCGAGCATTACGACGATAACAGGCGGAACCCCGAACGTCAGGGAGGTATGAATTGCAAGAAGACGGCTCTTTGGACCCGGCCTCGCAGAGAACGCCACAATGCGCTGTCCGTAGCTACTTTTGGTTCAGTCCTTCTCCAATGGCGGCCACGCAATCGTCCAGACCGACTCGCCATTGCTTGAGCGAATCGCGGTCGCGAATAGTTACGGTACGATCCTCAAGCGTCTGGCCATCAATGGTGATGCAATACGGCGTGCCGGCTTCGTCCTGCCGGCGGTAGCGGCGACCGACCGCACCCTTGTCGTCATAGAAGACGTTGAAGTGCTTCTTCAGTTCCAAATACGCCTGTTTGGCAATTTCCGGCATGCCGTCCTTTTTGACCAGGGGGAACACGGCCGCCTTGATCGGTGCCAGTCGCGGATGCAGCCGCATCACCGTGCGGGTTTGCATCTTGCCTTTTTCGTCCGGCGCTTCGTCCTCGCAGTACGCTTCGCACAGGAACGCCAGTGTGGCGCGATCGGCGCCTGCCGACGGCTCGATCACATGCGGCACATATTTTTCGTTGGTCAGGTCGTCGCGGTAGGAGAGGTCCTTGCCACTGCCTTTCCATTTCGGCTTGCCGTCCTCGCCAAGTTCCAGTTCAAGATCACCGGTCAATTTGCCCTCCATGTGGCTGCGCAAGTCGAAATCGCCGCGATGCGCAACACCTTCCAGCTCGCCATACTGGCCTTCCGGCAAAAATGGAAACGCGTACTCGATGTCGGCCGTACCGATGGAGTAATGAGCCATTTCCTCGGCGCCATGTTCACGCAGAATCAGCCTGTCGCTGGACAAACCGAGATCCTGGTACCACTGCATCCGCCGGTCACGCCAGTAGCCATACCAGTCGGCCGAGGAATCAGGATGGCAGAAGAACTCGATCTCCATCTGCTCGAATTCGCGCGAGCGAAATGTAAAGTTGCGTGGCGTGATTTCGTTGCGAAAGCTCTTGCCCATCTGGGCGATGCCCAGCGGCAGGCGGAATCGCGTGCTGTCGATCACGTTCTTGAAGTTGACAAAGATACCCTGAGCCGTTTCCGGTCGCAGGAAGGCGGTGTCGTCGGCGCCACCGAGGGCTCCGATCGTGGTCTTGAACATCAGGTTGAATTCGCGGGGATCGGTCAGCGTATCCAGCGTTTTGGCGTCCGGCGCGAGTATCGAGGCCGCGGCGGATTCGTCCAGATCCGTGACCCCGATCACGTCGCCGTCCCACTGCAACTGGTCCTTGTGCTTGTTACGGAGCTTGAAGAACTTCATGGCCTGGCGTTCGATGTGCTGCAATTCCTCTTCACCTGACTGGGCCGTGGCAAAGATCCGTTGCTCCCGGACCGTTACCCAGCGTCCGACCAACTGATCGTGGCGGTAACGTTTTTTGGATTCGCGACAGTCGACCATGTAATCGTGGAACAGGTCGTAATGGCCCGAGCACTTCCACACCTGCGGGTGCATAATGATCGTGCAATCCAGTCCCGTCATGGAATATACACCGGGAGCGCCTGGCAGCACGTCCATGTCGTTGTGCGAGGTGACCATGTCTTGCCACCACGCCTGTTTGATGTTGTTTTTCAGTTCCACACCCAGCGGCCCGTAGTCCCAGAAGCCGTTGAGCCCGCCATAGATTTCGCTGTTCTGGAACATGAAGCCGCGGCGCTTGCACAGCGAAACGATCTCCTCCATGTTGCGTGTGGGGGCAGGTCGGGACGGATTCGCTTTTTCGATTTCCACACTCATTGCGGGATTCCATTGGGTTCAGGTGATGGGGAGTCCGGCGATTTCCGCGGGCGGCGACCGCTTCCAGGTGCAGTTTAGCGGCGGGCCGCGAGATGGTCCACGTCGCCGGCAACCAGCCGGCCCTGTTCGTCGAGGCAGGGCACCAAATCGAACAAGTCGACCTGTGACGCGAACTCAATATCGGGCTGCAAACCCAAGCGCAACAGATTCCGGCCCCCCTGGGTCTGCCCGAGAATTCCCGCCAGCGATTGCCCGCGATCGATCTGCCGCTGCGCCGTCTCCCACATGGCCTGACAGGCCCGGGCCGGCGGATCGAGCTGGCATCTGGCTCCGGTCGTTTTGCCAGCCGGTTTACCGGGTGTCTCGGCCAGCTTCTGACACAAGGCCCCGCCAAACAGCATGTCCTCCAGCGTCGGCTCGCCATTGGTGCCCGCACACACAATGACCACCGGCCGGCTCAGCAACTGCAACCACCGACCAACGGCGGACAGGTTGACAAAGCTGCCGAAGACCACGCAGTCCGCCTGGTCGCAGGCAGCCAGCGCCCGCGTGCCGTTGGTGGATGTGAAAATGACGGGTCGCTCGCTGACGGATTCGGCGGTGTAACTGGATGGCGAGTTGGCGAGATCGAATCCTTCGATCAGTTCTCCGCGACGCTCGCCCCCCAGCAACGCGTTTCGAGTTGCGGAGGCCAGCTTCCGCGCCTGTTCGATCTCCTCGCAGGGAATCACATGCGTGGCGCCGTGCGACAGCGCGGTCGCAATCGTGGTTGCAGCGCGGAGCACATCGACGGCCACTGCAGTCTTGCCGCGCAGCTGGACTGCGTTCACATCCTGCGGCAACGCGCACAGTTCAATCGAAAATCGACGCGACGTGGTGGCTCGCGAATCTGGACTAGCCGGTTTCATTACCCAGATGCCGCTTCCAGAATTGACGAATCTTTTTCAGACGCGTCTTGGTCTCATGCGTCTTGCATTGCAACACTTCGGAGATTTCCTCGTTTGAGCAACCTTCGAGTTTCATGGCTGCGGTAATCCGTAACCTTTCGTCGGGCAGCGATTCCAGCATTTCGTTGCACCGCGAATGAACGTCCTCCACGAACTCGGGCATGCGACTGGGATCAACAATGGCATTGATCGGATCCATCGATTCATCGCCCCAGTGGTTGCCGATGTGGTGGACACCTCCGCCACGTTTGCGGGCCAGTTGGCGCCGCCGCTCCTTGGTCACTTTGCGAAGAGTGATGGTGACCAGCAAGCGCCACAGATCGTCGCGGTTCTTGAAATCAAAGCGACCGGCGTCGGCAGCCGCGAAGAAACTCTGCATGGCACTCAACGCGACATCTTCCTCGTCACGGGCCCGGCTGGGCAGGTGCTGCATTCTCTGTTCGGCGACGTCCACCATTCTTGGGAAGAAATGACGCCACAAGGCCTCGGCGGCTTCGTCATTGTTCTGCAAATCGTTCAGCCACCGGGTGATTTCTCCATCACCCATCCCCGAAGGATCGGAAATTTCCTGGCAACTGAGTTTTTTCACAAGATTCTCGCTCCGCGGCAGGTGTTTTTTGCCATTTGTTATTGGGGTATCCCGCGATCGCTTGCCGATTGGGTTTCCCTACCCGCCTCAATCCGATTCTTAACCAACCAGTGTCCGTAGTAAAGAGACTAAATCCAAATCGGGAATGAAATGTCACCGCGATTGATTCGGCCTACGTCCATCAGGTTGAGGAGTAAAACGAGAACCTGGAATCGGAGAAGAACCAGAATGGGTCGACGAGACCTGCCAATGCTCGATAACCAGACTCTGACGCGTGTGAAACCTGTTTTGCTGGAACTGCGTCAGGCGCTGGAATACGCGCGGCAAACCAAACAGGACCACTGGCAATTTGCCGTGGAGATGGGACAGCTGAAATCACACGGCGTGTCCACAGGTGATCTGCGTCTGCTCAGTTCCGCGGGTCTGGTCGAGTATGCCAATGAGACGACCCGGGAACAGGACCACCGGCGTTGCTATATGCCCACTCCTCATTTGAAGTTCAACGACGAGTCCTGTTTTGTGCTTTCCAGTCAGGGTCTGGAAAAAATGCAAAAGCTGCAGCTGCGTTATCCTCCGGCAGCCGGCAGCAGTCTGGTTGCGCCCGTCTGGAATACCCGGCTGCATGAACTGCGTTTTGCCGGCCAGTCGATCAAGCGGTTCAAGTGGCGGGCCCGCAATCAGGAAGCCGTGCTGAACGCCTTCCAGAATCTTGGCTGGCCTGACCAAATCGATGATCCGCTGGAAGTTGATTTGCGGGTCGATTCCAAACGTCGCCTGCACGACACCATCAAATGCCTGAATCGTGGTCATTTCCGGCCGCTGATCCGGTTTCATGGTGACGGCACCGGTCGGGGCGTCATCTGGCGGGCCATCGCCGAATCAGACGGACAGGACACCAACGCCTGACCATGGCACAATCCGGGCCGCAACTCCTCTCCTTGAGGGCTTCGCCGCCGGTTCGACTGGCAGATTTCTGATGGCCGCTTATCATTGATCTTCGGGAATTGCCTGCCCGATGCCTGCCGGTGTTATCCGCCTGCCCGGCAGCCCGGTTGGGCAAGTACGGCCTGTTCTGTTCTGTTGATCTGCCTGTCAGGAATTCATGAATTCGGTTTCCGACACTTCTGCGCCCTCCAGCGATGCGCCGCAGGTTGATAAATCTCCGCGACGTGTACGCCAGATGTTCAGCGAGATTGCTCCGCAATACGACCGCATGAATCATCTGCTGTCCATGAATGTGGATCGGCTGTGGCGTCGCACCGCGGTACGCAAGCTGGCCCCGCAGGCAGGCGACCGGATTCTGGATGTGTGCACCGGCACCGGTGATCTCGCGCTGGCTTTCAACCGGTTTCTAAAAGGCGAGTGCACCGTGATCGGGACGGATTTTTGTGAAGAGATGCTGGAGATTGCCCGCGGCAAGCCGGTACCGGCGGGCACGGTGGAATTTCGGCAGGCCGACGCGCAGTCGTTGCCCTGTGATGGCGATTCGTTCGACATCGTTACGGTGGCCTTCGGATTGAGAAACGTGGAAGACACCGATCAGGGCTTGCGTGAAATGGCACGCGTATGCCGCCCCGGCGGCCGGATCGGCATTCTGGAATTCACCACGCCACGACGCTGGCCGGTGCGACCGCTGTACGGCTGGTACTTTCGCAATGTGCTGCCCCGCATCGGGCAACGTCTCGCCAAAAACAACATGAACGCCTACGACTATTTGCCGCAAAGCGTCGGCGAGTTTCCGTCGTATGAGCAACTGACCGAACGCATGCTGGCGGCCGGGCTGAGCCGCGCCGAGTACTTTCCTCTGACCTTTGGCATCGCCACGTTGTACGTGGGACAAAAATGAATCGACCCATTGTCGTAGCGATGACAGGTGGCAGCGGCGTCAGCTATGGATGCCGGCTGGTCGAAGTGCTGTTGCAGCACGGTCGCGCCGTGCATTTTACAATCAGCCCTGCCGCCACCCAGGTCCTGCAGCATGAAATGGGGCGCACCGTCGATCTGGATGATTTCCAGACGGAAGTGTTGTGGCCCGAATCGGCCGTTTCGTTTGAGTCACTCGACTATTATCACTATCAGGACTATTTCACTCCCATGGCCAGCGGATCGTTTCTGACCGACGGCATGGTGATCTGCCCCTGCAGCGGTGCCACCCTGAGTGCGACCGCTCATGGGGCCAGTCGCAATCTGATCGAACGGGCGGCCGAAGTCCATTTGAAAGAATCACGCAAACTGATTCTTGTGCAACGAGAAACACCGCTGTCGCTGACGGCGATCGAAAACATGCGGCTGGCCAAACTGGCGGGTGCCACGATTTTGCCGGCCATGCCCGCCTGGTATCACGGCGACCAAAGCATTGAGGGCCTGATCGATTTCATCGTGGCTCGCATCCTCGACCAGCTGGATGTGGAACATAACCTGATCCGCCGCTGGGGCGAGAATGACTGAGCACCGCCAATGACAGCCATTCAAAAAACGCGGCAGATTCTGGAGATGATTCGCTTCTCCCACACGATCTTTGCGTTGCCCTTTGCCTTGCTCGCGGCGGTCATGGCATGGCAGATACCCACACGCAGCGGAACCAGCATCCCGTTTCGCTGGCAGGACCTGGCGGGCATCCTGATTTGCATGGTGGGAGCACGCAGCGCGGCAATGGCCTTCAACCGGCTGGCCGACCGGGAAATCGATGCCGCCAATCCGCGCACCCGATCGCGTCATCTGCCCACCGGGCAATTGTCGGCCGGCAGTGTGGCGGCCTTCACCGTCATCTGTTGTGTGGTCTTTGTAGCAGCCACGTTGATGTTCCTTCCCAATCGGCTGCCACTGTTATGCTCGCTACCGGTGCTGGCCATCCTGTTGTTCTACAGCTACACCAAACGACTGACTTCGCTGGCCCATTACTGGCTGGGTCTTGCGCTGATGCTGGCCCCCATCGCAGTTTGGGTGGCACTGCGTGGCGAGCACATTTTGGCGGACCCGCTGGATGTTGTTCCGGCAGTGCTGTTGGGGTTGGCAGTTTTGTTTTGGGTGGGCGGATTTGACATTATCTATGCCTGTCAGGACTTTAAATTCGATCAGAATGCCGGTCTGAAAAGTATCCCGGCCCGGTTCGGTGTCCCGGTGGCCCTGCGGATCGCCGCCGTCAGCCACCTGTTGATGCTTGTCGTACTGGCCCTGTTGCCGCTGGTGTGCCAGTGGATCGGCATGCCCACGGGATTGGGATGGCTGTATTACATTGCCGTGGCGGCGATCGCCGGATTGCTGATCTACGAGCACTCACTGGTGCGGCCGAATGATCTGAGTCGCGTCAATATGGCATTTTTCAACGTCAACGCCATCGTCAGTTTCGGCCTGTTTGCAGCCGGCAGTCTGGATGTCTTCTGGTAACGGTGGCTTCCAGCCGCTGTCATCGTCGTCGGGTACTGCCGGGCCAAACGAGCGGATCATTCGGGCAGGCCAGCCGAACACTCGCGCCTGACAACAGCGAGGCCAGCGACATTCGATTACGACGACGACAACGATGAAGCTCCATGGTCTTGCGCCCGAAATGGCGTGGTTAAGCGGCCAGCCGGCCAGCGGTTAAGAGCACGCGTGGACGGTTTCCCGTGAGCCGATTACACTCAAATCGCTGACTCGATTCCCGAGCCCATACTGACCGCCCAACAGCCTGAAATTCCGGCCCGATGATTCTCACTACTCACCCGAAACTGAAGACCAGTCGCGACAAGGTCGAATCCGGCGAGCGGCTTTCGTTCGATGACGGCTTGCTGATGTACGAGCCGGAGATCCCGCTGAACGATCTCGGTCAATTGTCCAACCTCGTACGTGAACGGATCAACGGAAACGTCGCCTACTACAACATCAATACCCATCTGAATCCGACCAACGTTTGCATCTATCGTTGCGTGTTTTGTGCTTTCCGCTCGGACCTGAAGAGCCCCAAAGGCTACTTGATGAGCGACGAACAGATACTTGAGCGGGGCAGGGAAGCGGTCGAAAACGGTTGCACCGAAATGCACATCGTCGGCGGTCTGCATCACCTCAAAAAGTTTGACTGGTACGAAAACATCATTCGCATTCTGCACAATGCGTGGCCATCGTTGCACCTCAAGTCCTGGACGGCCGTGGAAATCAGCTGGTTTGAACAGCTACTAAAAACGGACGTTAGAGATGTCTTGCAACGCTTGCTCGATGCCGGACTGGGAAGCCTTACCGGCGGCGGAGCCGAGATTTTTCATCCGGAAGTCCGCGATCAGATTTGCGAACACAAGGCCGACACCGAAAAATGGTTCGACATTCACCGCACCGCTCACCAGATGGGCATCAAGACCAATTGCACGATGCTATACGGCCACATTGAAAATGCCCTGCACCGCATTGATCACCTCGATCGGCTGCGCACCTTGCAGGACGAAACGGGTGGATTCCAGACCTTTATCCCGCTGGCTTTTCATCCCGAGAATACGGGATTGTCTCATATCAAAAAGCCGAGTGCACTGATGGATTTGCGCACCATGGCCATCAGCCGCCTGATGCTGGACAACATCCCGCATATCAAGGCCTACTGGATTATGCTGGGCGTTGGCACCGCTCAAACGGCTCTGTCATACGGCGCAGACGACCTGGATGGCACGGTCCGCCACGAATTGATCTATCACGATGCGGGCGCGACGACGCCCCAGGTGTTATCGATCGAGCGGATTCGTTTGTTGATCGAGGAGGCGGGACGGCAGCCGGTTGAACGCGACACGATCTACCGGCAAGTTATCCGTGACGCGAATGATTTCTCGAAATGGGAAGTTGGCCGGTCAGTGGAAGAACTGGTTAACTCATAGATTTCTCGCCGCAATCCGC
>CAMYKF010000424.1 GCA_947258905.1 uncultured Pirellulaceae bacterium
GTTCGCATGACTGGCTTCGTGCACTTCACGAAACAGAAACCGGGGTGATTTCAGTGTGTATAGCAGCACTCGTTTGATCGGTTGTCGGGAATCCTCCGCTTGTTCAAATGCCCGGCTCACCAAATCATCCAGCGTGGCATTCGGTTGCGGCAGGCGAAATGCGCGGCGGGAAAACTCCAGACAAAACTTTCGCAGTGCCTGATCCTCGTCTGCGATATCGAACCCGGCTATCAATCGATCCAATCGCTCCATGACGCTGGCGGTCACCTGCAAGGCAGCCACTGTGGTCGCCTGATCCCATTCCCGGGAGACCGATGCTGAACGGACCCATCCGTAACTGCGATCCTCTGGCGGGAAGGGTGTGGAACAAACCAGGCGAACGGAGGTTTGGTGTGGCGATAAAAACCGTTCCGGAATCACTTGCATCACGGAATTCGGCCGTTTCCACCGCAAGGCGATAGACGCCTCCCGCACCGCAGGCAGGGTCTTTTGTTTTTCGGAGTCATCCACGCCCTGTTTGGACTTGGAAAACTCAAGAAGCACAGGATAGCGCCGGCCGCCGACCAGAAACATGTCGATGGAATGTTCGTCTTCGCCTTCGGATTTGACCCACGCATCAATTCGCGGTTGGCGCCCGTTCAGCCAGAACTTGACAGCCTGCGGACTGTGTATTGATAACTTATACATGCCGGTTTCGGGCGCCAGCAGTGAACCGGACCAGCGAATGGCAAAACGGCGCGGGTCCTCGATTTCCTCGACCGGCGTTTCGACTCCAAAGTCAAAGTCCACCACCGCGTCGACACGCTCAACTTTGCGGTGTTTTTGATTATGCGGTTGGCGAGCCGCAAAGTACTCTGCGGTTAGCCCGGTCTCTGACGATTCGTCTGACGCGCGGCCAATGAAACTGTCAACCAGATCCATCACCGATTGGCGATATTGTTCGGCCGTCAGCCGGGACAGTTCAACCCGCGGCCCGGTCGCGGTCTCACGCGCCGCCGACGAATAGAACGAATGGAAGACGTAACCGGCAACATCGGCCGCCTGCTGATCGGTTAGCGTTCCCGGTTCCTCTTCGGGCATCGTCTCCTGAATCACCTGCGTCAGTTGATCAAGCGTCAGGTCTCCGGCCAGTGGCCCGTCGTACTCAACGCCACCCGCGCCGTCCTCGCCGTGGCAGCTGAGGCACTGCAGCCGGTAGATCCTGGCTCCCTCGACTTGCCAATCCTGGGCGGACAGAACGCCCGCCAATAACAGGCAGGTTGCAACAACGACAAATTGAACCACCTGCGGCAATACGGGGAGGCGGACGGTCGAACGACGATTACCGATTTGTGGTCCCGGTCTCATGGTTTGACAGATTGAAACTGCGTTTGGCGAGGCCCCTATTCTAGCACAAATCAATCCACACGCGGATTCGCAACCGTGAACCACGGATTTCGGAGGCACGGAGTTTAGTTATCAATCTCTCCCTCCGTGTCTCCGTGTCTCCGTGGTAATCCTTTTTTGAGGTCATTTGGACAAGGTGTGTCGAAAGGGTTGAAAACGAAACATTGAACAGCCACGATGGGTTCCATCAGTCCGCTTGCCTCGTGATCGATGCAAGATGCCGTTTTGTTTGTTGATCTCTTCTGCGATTGCTTGCCTTGGCGTAAACGACGATCGAGGGCCGCTGTTTGAGCGGATCACGGAGACCGGGATTGCCGTGAGCGATGATCAAAGCTGTATGCTACCGAAGCCATTGTTAACGCCGGAACTGGACGCCGAATCTCGACGGGCAATTCTCAAACTGAGCGGTTTCCGGCGAGTGCTACAAAAATGCAGGCGTGCGAGGCCCTTCGCACGCCATCGGCGCGTTCCTGAATGTGCCGGCTCAGGATCGCACTTCGTGCGATGAAGAGCGAGGGCCTCGCTCTTCTACAAGGAGTTCGCCGCTCAGTTTGAATAGTTACGCTTGCCAGATCATGAACCATGGCCTGACATCCTCGTCGTTGTCGTCGTCGATCTGATGGGATATCGATTACGATGACGACGAAGTATGCACTGGTGTGATCAACATTAGCCCCTTGCAGCCGGCCGTTTGTAGACAATAAACGGACTGAGTTCGCCCACGCGATCGTAGAGCCGCCGTCCGGCCTGGTTGGAGCGCTCGGTCTGCCAATAGACGCTGGGGTGGCCCGCCGCGTCGGCAGCAGCGTAGACGGCTTCGATCAGCGCACGACCGATACTCTTGCCCCGCACGTGAGGGTCCACGAACAGGTCCTGCAAGTAGCAATTGTTCTCGATGCTCCAGCAACTGCGGTGGAACAGGTAGTGGGCCAGTCCGACGGGCTGGCCGTCCAGTTCGGCGATCAGGCCATGGAACTCGTGCTCGTTGCCGGACATCAGCCGCCGGAACGTCGATTGATAGACCTCCTCCGGCAATTCGGTCTCGTAGTAATCCAGGTACCCGGCCCACAGCCGCCGCCACTCAGGTTCATCGCTTTCGCGCAAGGGACGGACATTCAGGCTCATATCGTTTGGGCTCATACTCGTTCCCCATCCTCATCTCATCCTCGTCGTAGTCGTGAATAGTAATCGTAGTCGGGATCGGGATCGGCGGCGAATTCAATCACGACTACGATCACGACCACGACAAGGATCGAGGGCTGTCGTCGCAATCGCCATCGGAATGCGGCTGTGTCAGTCTCGGAGAGACTGACCTGCACGAGTAAGGCTTGACAGTCTAGCCGAAACAAGGCGTCCTTGATCGTGCTTGTGCTCGGTCGCGCAGCGGCGGCAAGTAGCCGAGTCTCTCCGAGACTCGGAATGCGACTGCGTCAGTCTCGGAGAGACTGACCTACACGAGCGCCGTGTGCTCGTGCTTGTGCTCGGTCGCGCAGCGGCGGCAAGTAGCCGAGTCTCTCCGAGACTCGGAATATGACTGCGTCAGCCTCGGAGTGACTGACCTACATTACACGCGCACCGTCCGCCGGTAGGGAACTAAGACGAGTGGAAAAGGAAGGTTGCACTTGCCGAGGCGACGTCGGCCGACTCAGCTTTGTTAACGCTGCTAGCGTCACGGCTCCTCCTTCACTCACACCCGATGACAATCCCGACGAGCAGGAATGTGCGGATAGATTTCACGCCCTCGTGACCCAGCTCAACGATCCGGCGACCAGGTTTCAGCCCTTTCATCCGCTGATGGGTAACCTGAACCGCGAGCAATGGCTGTTGATGCACAAGTGGCACGCGGCTCACCACCTGAGTTTCATGGTGCCGCGTCTCGGTTCAGGAAAATAATGCACTTACGGCCGGCTTGGTGACCTTGCCCATCGCGTTGCGGGGCAGGCTATCGACCGACTTCCAGTGCCGGGGAATCTTGTACTTCGACAGCCTTTGTTCAGCCCATTCACGCAGTTCGGCCTCATCGACTGGCGTATTGCCACACTGCACGACCGCTGCCGCGACGGTCTCGCCCCAGATTTCGTCCGCGATCCCAACCACAGCGCATTCGCGAATCGCCGGATGGTCCAGTAGCACCGCCTCGATTTCCAGGGCCGACAATTTGTAGCCACCGCTTTTGATAATGTCGACGGACTGCCGACCCATGATCCGGTAGTAACCATCTTGCAACGTGGCGATGTCGCCGGTTTGAAACCAGCCATCGTCGAAGGCCGCGGTGGTTGCTGCAGGGCGTCGCCAGTATTCGCCAAACACGCACGGTCCACGGACCTGAATCTGGCCGGGTTGACCTTCGTCGGTCACTCCCTTGCCCGAGTCGGATACGAGTCGCAGCTTCACGCCCGGCAGGGGTTGGCCGACCGTTCCGGGTCGCCGCTCGCCTGCATACGGATTGGAAAGTGCCATACCGATTTCTGTCATCCCGTAACGCTCCAGCAGGTGCTGGCCGGTTAGTTCCGCCCACGTTTTGTGGACAGTGGCGGGCAAAGCCGCCGAACCGGAAACCATTAAACGCATGGACGCGAAACCGTCAACGATCTGACGTCGATTCTGTTCATCCAGAGTTTCCAGATGCTGAATGATTTTGACGTAGATCGTAGGCACGGCCATAAACACCGAATAGGCACCGGCAGCCACGCGCGACAACACCTTGTCCAGGTCAAATCGCGGAAACGGTTCGATGGTTGCTCCGGACCACAAGGCACACGACATAACGTTTACGATGCCGTGGATGTGATGCAGTGGCAAAAACAAAGGAATCGAATCATCCGCTTCCCACCGCCACGCATTGATCAACGTTTCGATTTGCGCATTAATCGTCGCGTGAGTCGAGACAACTCCCTTTGGCTGGCCCGTCGTGCCGCTGGTATACAGGATCATGGCCCGACGATCGGAATCAACTAATGGCAAGTCGCCGGTCGATTTGGATGGCTCGACATGTTCGACGACCAAACAACGCAACCCCGGCTCATGGCACAGCGAATCAACACGCGGTTTCAATGCCTCCGACACGACAACACAACTGGCATCGGCATCGGACAACGTGTAACGGATCTCGGGTTCCGTGGCAGAAAGGCTCAGTGGCACGGCGATGCCGCCGGCGCGCCAGATACCCCATTGAGTACAGACATGATCGAATCCGGCTGGTATCAGGTAGGCAATGCGAGCCTCCTGCAGATCAGCCGACCCATCCAGCAGCACTGCAGCGATGGCTGCCGATCGATCGAGAAGGTGACGGTAGGAAAACCGACAATCCTTGTCGGCTATGGCGGTTCGTTCGCCGTGTTGCTCTGCCCGGGCAAAGAGCGTTGGCTGGCCCATCAATCCCTCGCAATTGGGTTTGTCATTCGAAAGTTGCGGATTCAATCTGTGCAGGTCGCGAACATGCTGCAGGTCCACGATTGGCGGGTTAAGATTCAGCTTCCGAACCATCATAACGATCCTGAGGTACCGATGCGGCTGTTCCTGATTCTGCTTGCCCTGCCCTGTTGCGCGAACTCGGTTGCGAGTGCCCAGCAAACGCCTGACGTCCAGTACCATCCGCCGGTGATTTGTCCTGCCTGGCCCGTTGGCTGCGGCCCTCGGGTGCTTGTGGACGAGGCGCATCATAACTTTCACACCGCCGATGGGCGTTATCGTCCGTTTGCTGAATTACTGCGGGCTGACGGATTCCGCGTCGACGGACTTGCCACAGAGTTCAATCTGGAATCGTTGCGTTGTGCCGATGTGCTGGTGATTGTGAATGCGTTAAACGAACGCAACGTGGATGACTGGTCCTTGCCCACGCCGTCAGCATTCTCGAATGAGGAAATACAAACCGTGAGGTGTTGGGTCCACAATGGCGGATCGCTTCTGTTGATCGCCGACCATATGCCTTTTCCCGGAAGTGCTGATCAGCTGGCGCGGGCATTCTCGGTCGTGTTCAGCAACGGCTATGTCCGTCCCGGCCATCGACAGCCCGGAATCACCGATACATTTGAGTACCACAGCGGACTGTGGCCCAGCCCGATCACTCAAGGGCGATATCCGCACGAATGCGTAACCAGGGTCGCGACCTTTACCGGCTCGGCGTTCACGCCACCTCTGGGGGCTACACCGGTGTTGCTGCTGGGTACCGGGTCAATTTCGCAGGAAACGACCGAAGCGCCCGGGATCACTCCCGACGCCCTGGAAGTTCCGGTTGCCGGTTGGTGTCAGGGGGCTGTTTTCCAGTACGGATGGGGACGCGTGGCGGTTTTCGGCGAAGCGGCAATGTTTACCGCACAGCTGGCCGGTGACGAACGCAAGCCAATGGGGATGAACGCGCCCGGCGCAGAACAGAATCACCAATTACTGCTCAATGTCATGCATTGGCTCATTCGACGGTAATCGCTGAAGCGCCGGAGGCAGGATCGTCGGCGGATAATGAACAGCCGGTGTGGTTGACCACAATGGACGCACCATGATGTGTTGAGCGTCCCACTGGGTCGGAATGAGCCGGATCGCGTCGTCATTCCACCTGGTGGGGATCAGCGTCACGACCGGGGACCTCGCATCGGGTAACTCGCTTCTCAGCATGGCGACTGGAGGATGCCACTGTTGTTTGTGGAATTCCTCAGCCGGCTGCGGTGTGTGGTTGGGGTTCGCGTAGACAACCCTGATTTGCACGGGTTCTTGTGACGGGTACACCGATTGGGCCCATAGCGGGGACGCGGACAGGGCCAGACACAACAGTCCAACTCCAACTCCGGCAAGTTTTGCGATCACAGCATGCTCCCCGCGACATTACCGAGTGGCCAGGTATACCGGCCTGTTGGCCAGCCATTAACGACCGATGATTGTAGCACAATACGGCTGGAAAGCCGGTAAAAACCAGTGTCAGTAGTTCCAAAAAAACGTCGGTTGAACTGAGCCGCAGGCGCTGGCCTCGGGTTTCTCGGGGAACAGTCAAGTCTAATAGCATCAAGCGGAAGAACGAAAACACGGAGGCACAGAGAACACGGAGAGAAAGGATAGAGACAATGCTCTCTGTGACCTCTGTGCCTCTGTGTTCCCAATCGAGAGCACAATGACAAAAAATGAACTTACACATGCCATCATCGGAGCTGCGATTGAGGTGCATCGACGCCTGGGTCCGGGTTTGCTTGAATCAGCGTATCGTGCGTGTCTTGCGTATGAGTTGCGCAAAAGAGGATTTGAGGTCGAAGAAGAAAAGCCCGTGCCCGTGGTTTACGACGAGGTCAAGTTGGAATGCGGATTCCGGGCAGATTTGATTGTGAATCGTCAAATCGTCGTCGAGTTGAAAGCCAAAACCTCTATTCATCCGGTAGACAAAGCGCAGGTCCTCTCACATTTGAGATTGTTGAAGCTGCGATTTGGGCTGTTGATCAATTTTCATGAGGAAAAGTTGTTGGATGGTGTTAGCCGGATCGTCAATGGATACGGCGATTGAACAGAAAGCTAAAACACGGAGGCAGAGAGAACACAGAGAAGGAATAGAGAAAAGCTCTCTGTGACCTCTGTGCCTCTGTGTTTCAAAAAACGCCACGAGCGTCGGGAGAAGTTTAATATGTACGAAATCAACACATCTTCACCCGTCATGATGACCGGGGCCACTGGTTTTGTTGCCGGCTGGATCGTGAAAGGACTACTGGATGCTGGCGCGACCGTGCAAGCCGCCGTCCGGGATGCTGACAATCCCCAAAAAACAAGACACTTGCGGGAAATGGCCGATGATTCGCCGGGAAACATCAAGTTCTTTAAGGCGGACTTGTTGCTGCCGGGTTCGTATTCGGAAGCAATGCAGGATTGCTGCGTCGTTTTTCACACGGCTTCGCCGTTTACGTCCGACGTGGAGGATCCGCAAAAGGAGCTCGTCGACCCAGCGCAGCTGGGCACGCGCAATGTGCTGGAACAGGCGAACGAGACCGATAGCGTCAAACGGGTTGTGCTGACCAGTTCCTGCGCGGCCATCTACGGAGATAACGCGGACGTAGCCAAGGCTCCCGGCGGTGTCCTCACCGAAGAGATCTGGAATACCAGTTCCTCACTGGAACACCAGGCATACAGCTATTCCAAAACGGTTGCCGAGAAAGAAGCATGGAAAATTGCGGATGCCCAGGATCGCTGGAAGCTGGTCGTGATCAATCCATCTCTTGTTATGGGACCGGGCACCAGGTCGAAGAGCACTTCAGAGAGTTTCTCGTTGATGAAACAGATGGGTGACGGCTCGATGAAATCCGGCGCACCGCGTTGGGGGATCGGCGTCGTGGATGTGCGAGATCTCGCCCAGGCCCATATCGCAGCGGCTTACCATCCAGAAGCCACCGGGCGTCATATCATCTCGGGCAGCGATACCGATTTTTTGAAATTGGCGTCATGCCTGCTGGAGAAATACGGCAACAACTATCCCATTCCCCGCAAGCCAATTCCTAAATGGATGGTCTGGTTGCTTGGACCGATCCTCAACAAGAATATGACGCGCAAGGCTGTCTCCCTGAACGTTAACATTCCCTGGAAGGCGGACAACAGCAAGAGCATTCGCGAACTCGGTGTTTCCTACCGACCGTTAAAAACCACGGCCGAAGACATGTTTCAGCAAATGATTGATTCGGGATACTTCGACAAATAGGAACCTTTTAATCTCCCGATAATCTCCGTTTCATCAGTGTTTTGCCTGAACAGGAGGGAACGGAGTTAATAAAGGTTCTTTTCCCGGCGTCTTGCAGTCGCGATAATGGGTGGCTAACCGGGAGACTGTCATCAACGCAGCGAATCAATCCAGGCCAGACTTGCTTATCCTCGTCGACGATGAAGATCGCGTCGTGGGCTTCGACGAAAAAATGGCCGTGCACCAGAACGGGGGCCGGCTGCATCGGGCATTTTCGATTTTGATCTACAATTCGTCCGGCGAAATGTTGCTGCAGCGACGCGCCGCGTCGAAGTACCATTTCGGCGGCCTGTGGACCAATGCCTGTTGCGGCCATCCTGTTCAAGGCCAGGAGTTGCTGGATGCTGCACACCGACGACTGCAATTCGAGATGGGGTTCGACACGCCGCTCGAGGAGACCTTGTCGTTTATCTACAAGGCAGAAGATTCGAAAAGCGGGCTGGTTGAGCACGAATACGATCATGTGCTGACGGGAACATATGATGGCGACCCGGTACCCAACCCGGACGAGGCCGACAAGTTCAAGTGGTTACCGGTGCCCGATTTGCGGGCCGACATGAAACGCGATCCGTCCAGATATACGCCATGGTTTCAGATTGTGATGGAACGGCTGGCAGATGACTGAAATCGCGGAAGCGCAGGGTAGTCATCAACGAAACATGCGTTAACATTTGGCCTGCCAAGGCATTTCCCGCAATCGTCCGGTATCCCCGCTAGCCGGCAGGCCGGAAACCGGGACTCACTGCATGTTGCATAATTTCTATTCCCGATTTGGCCTCGCGATCATTCTGGCTACGATCGCCAGTCTTCCTCTGTTGTACCTCGGCGTGTCGCAGGCGATCCAGCAAAAACGCAGCGACGTCTACGACTTTTTCCCGGATGGATACCCGGACACCGATACCTACCGGTGGTTTCGGGAGGTGTTTGGGGGAGACCAGTATATTCTGGTCAGTTGGGATGGTTGTGTGACGGACGATCCTCGCCTGACCACATTCACCGACGCCGTTCTGGCCACCGATGGTCAGGCAACCGGTGGGCGATTCCGCGAAGCGATCACGGTCAACGACTTTACCGAACGTCTGGAATCGCTGGACAAAAATGTTGGTGTGGTTCAACTGCGGAGGATCGTCAGGAATCTGAAAGGCATCTTGCTGGGGCGCGATGGCAAGCAAACCTGCGTGATGTTGATGCTTTCGGAACGCGGTGAGGCACAACACGGAGAAGCCGTGGAGAGCGTCCGCGATATCGCTGAACAGGCGTGCGAAATTTCCCGCAACGAGCTTCGGCTGGCTGGTTTGCCGGTAGAAAACTGGGCCGTCGACCGTGAAACCGAACGCACTTTGCTGTACCAGGGATGCCTGTCGGCCATCGTGGCGATCATCATCGCCTGGTATTTCCTGAGGAGCTGGCGGCTGTCGGCATGGGTGTTTTTTGTTTCGGCCTGCAGCGCCATGTTGAGCATCGCCATGATCTGGTTTAGCGGTGGCACTCTCGATGCCATTCAGATGACGATGCCCGCCATCGTGTATGTTTTGACCCTGTCGGGCGCGATTCATCTGGTTAACTACTATCGCGATGCACAGGCCGAGGGGATCGCGCCCCGAGAAGCGGCAGCGGCGGCTGTCAAAAGTGGCTGGCTGCCGATTGCACTGGCCGCCGTGACCACAGCGCTGGGTTTGCTGTCGTTGCTGAGCAGTGACTTGCGAACCGTCAGAAACTTTGGCGTCTACACGGCAGCGGGTGTGGTTGGGGCACTGATATTTCTGCTTGGTTTTCTGCCCGCCGCGCTGTACCGCTGGCCAGTTGCCTCGGTCGGGTCGTCCCGCTCCGACCATTCCTGGATCGTCCGCATTCGCGATCGCCTGGCTGGGCTGGTCGTTCGTCGACACGCCATGATATGCGGGATGCTGCTGGTTTGCCTCGCGTTGTCCTCCGGAGGATTGTTGCGTATCGACCCCGAGTATCAGGTGCTCAGGTTGTTCGACGAGGATTCGGACATCATCCGCGACTACAACTGGTTCGAGGAGAAAATCGGGCCCATGATGCCGCTGGAAATCGTCGTTGATTTCGACCGTGAATACTGCCGGCAAACCAATCTCGCACATCGCTTTGAAGTGATCGCGCGGATGCATCTGGCAATCCAGAAGCTTGACGAAGTGGGCAAGGTGACGTCGCTGTGGACTTTTTTGCCGGCGCCGCCATCCCGAACCGGAGTCCGCAATTATGTAAATCGCGAAATATTCAGCGACAAGGTCGCGCAGTTGATGAAGGACGGGTTCGTCGATCTGCCCTACATGGCATACGACGATGACGAATCTCGGGAGCACTGGCGAATCACAGTGCGGTTGTGGACCCGCAGTGATGTCGATTACCGGGAATTCGTCGAGCAGGTCCGGCAGCAGGTTGAGCCGATTGTCCGACGTTACCATCCGGTAGAAGGAGTTGCCATCCGTTATACGGGCATCGTTCCATTGATCAGTGCCGCGCAGGAAGCGCTGCTGCACGGACTGACGAGGAGCATTATCCTGGCGTTTTTGCTGATTGCCGTCGTCATGATGGTCGTGCTGCGCAGTTTTGTCGCGGGATTGATGTCCATGATCCCGAACGTGTTTCCGGTCATCCTGGTGTTTGGCTGTATGGGGTGGTTGAACGTGCCGCTGGATGTTGGCTCAATGATCACGGCCACGGTTGCCATGGGTGTCGCTGTCGACGACACCTTGCACATGCTGATTTGGTACCAGCGCGGCCTCGATCAGGGATTGGATCGACGCGAGGCGACATTGTCAGCGTACCGCAGGTGCGGCTTGGCGCTGTTTCATACCACAGCGATTGCCGGGCTGGGCCTGCTGGTCTTTGTCTTCAGCAATTACACATCGGCCCGGCAGTTTGGCGTACTGATGTTTCTGCTGCTGTCGGCCGCGCTGGTCGGGGATTTGTTGTTGTTGCCCGCCCTGCTGGTCGGACCCGTGGGGCGGTGGTTTCGCGCCCGACAAGCAATTGCGGGTCCAGACCGGACGGGACTTGGCGCGGGAGGCCGGTAGGTTGCGTTACTCGCTGATTGTGTGGGACTTCGATGGCACGCTCGCCGACACGCTGGGTGACGCGTTGAGTATCTGGAACGAAATGGCCGCTGAGCAAGGTTACCGTCAGGTCAACGACCCGCACAGGTTGCGGGAAATGAACGTGATGGAAATGGTCAGGGATTTGGGAGTTCCGGTCTGGAAGTTGCCGGCCTTGCGCAAGCATTTTTTGGCCAGACAGAAGAGTTTCATGGACAAGATCCAGTTGTATAGCGGGCTGGACGAAGTTTTTCGTCAGGTTGCAAAGGTTGGCGGCCAAATGGGAATTGTCTCCACCAATTCGCAAGACAACATCCAGATATGCCTGAATGCCAATCAGGTCAGCCAGTATTTCTCCTTTGTTCTGACCTGTTCCCGCGTATTCGGAAAGGACCGGACGCTGGGACAAATTATCAAGAAGTATGCAATGGATCCGCGGCAGGTGTTGTATGTCGGTGACGAGGTCCGCGATATCGAGGCAGCGCAGCAGGCCAGCATCGACGTGGCAGCCGTGACCTGGGGGATGAACTCAAGCCGGCTGCTGGAGCAGTATTCACCGACCTGGCTGATCGAAGAACCGAAACAACTCGCCAAATTGCTGACAGCTTGAAATGGCGAGCCACCATGAAGCAACGCTCAATGGGCCTGCCAGAACCATTTCTCCCGAGCCTCATCAACCAGCTTCAACAACATTGATTTGGGACCGCCATCCCGGATCGTGGCAAGTGCGTCCTTTGCCTTGAGCATGTAGTCATCGATTAATGAATGCGCGTACTCGATCGAATGGCTTTGAGCGATGGCATCACGCAGGATGTCCACATCACCCTCATCCAGTTCGTCCCCTTGCAAAATTGCCGCGAGCTGTACCCGGCTTTCCGAAGATGACTCTCGCATGGCATGCACGACCATATAGTTCTTTTTGGTCTGCCTGAGATCAGCGTACAGCTCCTTTTTGACTTCGGTTTCCAGGCCGGTAATGTTGTTGATGTCGTTAATGATCTGGAAGATGAGTCCCGTATACCTGCCAAAATCAGCAAGTGCTGCCGTTTCCTCGTCAGTACCGCCGCCGGACAGCGCACCGACCCTGAAGCAGGATTCAATCAGCACAGCCGTTTTCTGGTAATGCAGTTTTTCAATCTCGTTCAGTTCCACATGATCCCGATCCCTGAACACCTCTTCCCGGATCTCCCCGAGGGAGAGTGTTTTGTAGGTGGTAATAAGCGTTTGCCAGGCATCAAGAAACCTGTCGCCGAGTATGTCACGAGATTCAAACAGGCCTTCAAATGCGAGAGATACCAACAGGTCCCCCATGACGACTGCCTTGGCCCTCGTGTACTTGTGATGAAAGGCCTCAACGCCGCGACGAAAATCATCGCCGTCGATCAAATCATCATGGATCAACGAGGCCTTGTGCAGTAATTCGAATGATGAGGCAATCGGGACGATCCGCCGCGAATCTCCGCCAACCGCTTCGCAGGCGATCATGACCAGCAGCGGACGAAACCTCATGCCAGAGGCGTTGACCGACCAGTCGTACATTTCCTGAAACTCGGGTTCATCGAAATTGATGGCACCCAAATGACGATTTACCCTGTCGATCTTTCTCTTCAGGATGGTCTTGTAGATGTGCTTGATGAACATGCGATGATGGCGAGGGAGCCTGCGGATTTGCCAAAAAAAACTGCGATGCATTTCCCGTTCCGCTCAGGAATCATTCCGCTCAGGACGCGTCCGGATTTACAGGATTATAATAATCCGAATCAATCGGCGTTTACGGAAGTTTTGTCGGCTCGCAGCAAGGACGCATCGATCGGGCGAATTCGCACAATCGCGGCCGGCCTGGAGATGTTCGCTGCGGAACGGTTTTCCATACCGTCAGCTCGGCCTGTGACCTCGCGCAGGCCGTACGCAGTGAGACGCGTCGGTGCCGCAGCTTGAAACCGCTGGCTTCTCAAACCAGAATCTGGACTGCTCTGCGCTGTTAATTGGGCGCCGCGATTGCGTCGCGGCATTCGCGCACGGCAATGCCGATAAGATTGCAAAGTCCGACACCGGTTTCAGATTATGCCTCAAAAACAACTTCCCGCACTGGCAGACAAGTTGTACCGGTATGTGCTGAACAGCCAGACCACCGGGCATCCCAATCCCCGTTATTTGGGAATGTGGCCGACGAAACTGAAATTGCGGTGGGACGTTGGCTTCTCAATGGCGGAGACCGACCTGTTTCTCCCGCTTCAAATCATGCACAGCCTGAGCGAGCTGCGACGCGACTGGATCCTTGATGGTTATCCGTTGATGGCAGATCGTTTTAACGCGCAGCTGGGGCTGTATTTGCAGGATCGGTTCGATTCGGCCTGGCCGTCCGACATGGTTAACTACTGGCCGCTGCAGGAATTCAGCGACGGAACCAAAGTCAATTGCTTTACGACGACCAGCTTTCTGCAACGGTTTACCGGGCGAGTCGACTTGCCCAGTGATACCGATACCTCGTCAAGGGTATTTGTGTGGTTGTCGCGCGAACATCCGGAAGTGGATTCCTCCGGCTTCAGAACCGAATACCTTGCCAACCTCGGAAAATATGTGGATCGCGGGCGGACATTCGGTTATCCGGGAGAAGACAAATGGAAACACCTGAATTCCGGTGCGTTTCTCACCTGGGCACTGCCCGTCCTCACGGAAGCCAAGCCGAACAATGTTGACAGCGTGGTTAACATCAACATTCTGGATTCGCTTTTTCAACCGCAGGTATCCGAAGCAGCCTTCAACGACCTGGCAGTTCCTGTCGCTGCCGCAACTGATCTGATCGAGCAGGTGATCAGAAGCGGCGAACTTGAAAAAAGCTCACTGTATTACGAGCGGCCGTCACAATTCCTGATGACCTTTGCCCGCGCCGTTGAGGACAATCGGACGGCTTGCCTGT
>CAMYKF010000425.1 GCA_947258905.1 uncultured Pirellulaceae bacterium
GTATGGTCATGAATCAGGTTTTGTAATCGCGCTGGATGGGTTGCAATTCGTGGAACTCCAGCGGCTCCTCGTGCAATTCAAACTGGCTGTCACCCTGGTATTCCCACACCGAGACATTGGCAAATTTTTCGTCATCGCGCATCGCTTCGCCTTCGGGTGTTTGATGCTCTTCCCTCAGGTGGCAACCGCATGATTCATCGCGGGCCAGCGCATCGCGGCACATTAGCTGGGCAAATTCCAGGAAATCCGCCAGACGCCCCGCATGCTCGAGGTTTTGATTCAGGTGGTGTCCGTTGCCGGTGATGCGGACATCGCTCCAGAAACGGTCGCGTAGTTTGGGCAGTTCCTCAAGCGCCCTTTCCAGACCCGTGCGTGAGCGCACAATGCCGCACTCGTCCCACATTAACCGTCCCAGCTGACGATGAATGGCCTCGACACTGCTGGAGCCGTTGATCGACAGCAACTGGTCAATGCGTCCGCGAGCCTCCTCAACCCCGGCTTTCATGGCAGCGTGATCGGACACGTCGTCGGTGGGGTGGCGGCTGAGGTAATCGCCGATGGTGACGGGAATAATCGAGTAGCCATCGGCCAGGCATTGCATCATGGCGCTGGCACCCAGACGGTTGGCGCCGTGATCGGAAAAGTTGGCTTCGCCGACGGCAAACAGGCCCGGCACGGTGGTCATCAGGTTGTAGTCGACCCACAGCCCGCCCATGGTGTAGTGCGGCGCGGGATAAATCCGCATGGGCGTATCCCAGGGCGACTCGCCCGTGATCTTTTCATACATCTCGAACAGGTTTTCATACCGCGCCGCAATCACATCGTGACCGTGTTCCCGAACAGCATCGCGGAAATCGAGATAAACACCCAGTCCGGTGGCTCCCACGCCCAGCCCCTTGTCGCAAACATCCTTGGCGTTGCGGGATGCCACGTCGCGGGGTACGAGGTTGCCAAAACGCGGATAGCGTTCCTCGAGGAAGTAGTATCGATCCTCTTCCGGGATGTCACCTGGCTGGCGGTTCTCTTCAGGTGACTTGGGAACCCAGATGCGGCCATCGTTACGCAACGATTCACTCATCAAGGTCAGTTTGGATTGATACTCGCCGGAAGCCGGAATGGCCGTGGGGTGAATCTGGCAAAAGCAGGGATTGGCAAATCCGGCTCCGCGCCGGCAGGCTCGCCAGGTGGCCGTAACATTGCAGCCCTTGGCACTGGTGGACAGGAAATACACGTTGGAGTAACCGCCGGTGGCCAGCACCACCGCATGCGCGGCGTGCGATTTGATTTCTCCGGTGACGAGATTGCGGGTGATAATGCCGCGGGCCCGACCGTCGATCACCACGACGTCCAGCATCTCGGTGCGAGTGTGCATCCTGACATTGCCGGCATGGACTTGCTGGGCCAGCGAAGAACAGGCACCCAGCATCAGTTGCTGGCCGGTTTCGCCGCGGCAATAGAACGTGCGTTCCACCAGCACGCCGCCAAAGGAGCGGTTGGCCAGCATGCCGCCATATTCACGAGCGAACGGCACGCCCTGGGCGACGGCCTGATCGATAATGTTGGCGCTGACTTCGGCCAGCCGCCACACGTTGGCTTCGCGAGCGCGGAAGTCGCCGCCTTTTTGCGTGTCGTAAAACAGCCGGTAAACCGAATCGCCATCGTTGCGATAGTTCTTGGCTCCATTGATGCCTCCCTGGGCAGCAATACTGTGAGCGCGTCGCGGACTGTCCTGGAAACAGAAACAGTCGACCTTGTAGCCCATAGCGGCCATGGATGAAGCGGCTGCGGCACCAGCCAGGCCCGTGCCCACCACAATCACGCGGTAGTTGCTTCGATTACGCGGCCCGATCAACCGCAAGTGCTCGCGATGCGTCGACCACATTTCCTCGATCGGAGCATTGGGAATGTGCGATTCCAGTTTCATTAATTCTCCTCTGCTACGGCAGGCGGAACGTGATGAACGGAAGCTTCGGCAGACGATTCAGCCTGCGTAGCCTTGACCATGCCGGTGAAATAGGCCACCGGTACTGAAACAAATCCGATGAATAGAATGACGGACAGTCCTGCCGAAAAACGTCTCAACCCGCGGTTGCGATCGGGATTGTCCCAGCCCAGCGTCTGAAACAAACTCCACGCGCCGTGATACAAGTGCAGGGCGATCACTGCCATGCTAAAGACGTAGAACAGGGCCCACGGTACTCGCGTAAAGGCGGATTGCAGATTCTCAAATACTTCCCCGTAGCGGAACTGGGAAGGCTCGACGACGCCCAGCGTGAAATGCAGGATGTGCACAAAGACAAACAACAGCAGGTACAGGCCCGTGTACATCATCCATCTTGCCGGCGGCGTCGCCCGGGCAAAGGTTTGTTTGGCATAGCCAACATTCCGCGCTGAAACACTGGACGTGGACAGCTGGATTACGCAAACCACATGCAGGATCAGCGATCCCAGCAACACCAGCCGGGCAATCCACAAAACGAACTCGTAGGGCACAAAAGGCGTACCTATCGTACGCAAAGCTTCGGCATAGTGATCAATGTCGGGGGTGCCATCTTCCAACGCTGGCAAAAATATTTTCAGATTGCCAGCGACATGTCCAATCAGGAAACCGATCATCACGATTCCCGTGACGGCCACGATGGCCTTTTTGCCAAGCGTGCTGCGATACAACGCGAGCAGGCGTTTCACGATAGTTTCCTTTCAGGCCGATATGCGTCGAAACATCAAGCTGAGGATTGTACCGTGTAAATCCGGTTTACTTAATGACTGGCACGGCCAAAACATGAATCAGCTGACAGCCAGATGCTGCATGAGCAGCTCACCGGCAGCCCGCATGGCCTGACCGATTTCCCAGGCAGCGTGATCGCGATCACCGGCCTGGTTGGAGATCCCGCGGATCACGGTGACGGAAAGACCGAATTTGGCGGCGGCCATGGCCACTGAATACGCTTCCATGTCCTCGGCGACGGCGTGCGGAAACGCCTGCTGCCTCCAGGCCACCTGGTCAGCGTTGGATGCCGCGGTGGGGACCGTCAACACCTTGC
>CAMYKF010000426.1:0-1536 GCA_947258905.1 uncultured Pirellulaceae bacterium
CGGCTATCGGCCTCACTAGCATTGAAACCCCGTAAAACCCGTACGCTAGCGTGGATGATCAGGCGGTTTCGTGTGGGACAAATCACGATCCATTTCCTTGGTGCCGGATTGTTCAACAAGTCGCACCCCGTAATCACGACTCCGAGAGTCGTCCACATGGCAGTCGCTGAGCGACGACATTCTATAGTCCCGATATTATGTAGCCAGCCGTGTGACACAAGCGGCCCAATGCTGAATAATATTCTGCACACATGCCACGCCGTCCGAATCCGTGTATCACCTGTGAACCGGACCATATCCTCAGAATCTGATACCTCAGTTCCCAAGCGATTCAGCCGTGATGATGTTGCCGCCCGCACGTCATGGGAGCCGTTACAGCCAAAGGAGGGTGCCAATTACCGCACGCGATCTGCCGATCGCGTCAGTCATGATCGATTGGCATTCGATCCGTCGTTTATGTCCCGACTGATTGTGTGGGCTGTGTTGATCTTCGCGATCATGGCGTTGTTGATCGGCGCTGGTGTCACGCTCGTGTGGTTGACCGGTGGCGCCCAAAACATGCAGGGAGATTCGGGGATCCTGAAGTTTGTCGGGCCCGGATTCCTGGTGGGATCGCTGGTCTTTGCGGGTGTCGGCTGGTTTTTAAAAGGCCAATTGCTGGCTCCGATCGTGTTTGATCGCCAGGCGGGATTGTATTGGCAAGGTTCCCGCAATCCTCCGTCAGCCGGGGAAAGGAATGCCGTCATCCTGAAGGAGGTCTACGCGCTGCAGATTCTTGAGAAGTGGGTCAAGCAGACTGGCCCGGATACCGGCGGCTACACCAGTTACGAACTGAACCTGGTCACCCGCGACGGAAATCGCCACAACGTCATCGACCATGGCGATCCCGACGCACTGCGGGAAGATGCCGAAATCCTCGCCCAATTTCTCGATCGACCGCTGTGGGATGCAACGATCGAGTAGCGCAAAACAATTTGTTCTTTTTTTGGCAGAACATCGCGTTTTCACTGCAACCATCGGCCATTTCTGCTTCTCTTCTCATTGGATATCCCTTAACGCGAGCAGAAACTTGCCAGTCAAACGGTGGAGAAAAACCAGAATTTACATAGCCGGCCTGGCAGTCCTGATGATCGGCTTTCTTTGCGTATTCAACACCTCGACCCGCTACGGACGATGGCTGTACTGGCAGGATGTCGATTGGGGCGACATTGACCGGTTTCCCTTCCGCGACGTGAACAACCGTCCCAAAACCATGCATGAGTTCTCGACTGACGACGGCACGAATGCTTTCCAACAGGTCATCAGTGAATTTCGCATCGCTGACCAGACTCTGGAAGAGTTTGCGGCAAGCCACGAGTCAACTGCACTGATTGTGGTCCATGACAACCAGATCCTTCTGGAAAAGTACTTTCAGGGAGATCGCCGGGAAACTTTGCAATCGTCTTTCTCCTGCACCAAGTCAGTGGTTTCGCTGTTGGTTGGAGTGGCGATTGATGAGGGCCTGATCAAATCGGTCGATGATCCGATCTATACCGG
>CAMYKF010000426.1:1640-4679 GCA_947258905.1 uncultured Pirellulaceae bacterium
CGATGACCTCTGGAATCAGCGACACGGACGAAAAGCTGTTTGGGGCTGTGCCGGCTCCCTGGTCGGATCAGGTTGCCGGCTACTACGATCCCGATCTTCGACGGTTGGCCGGCACATTCAGACTCGATAATGCACCAGGTGAATACTTTGAATACCACGATTTCAATCCGATCCTCATCGGCTTGTTGTTGGAGAATGTGACCGGCACGAGCATGTCGGAATACCTGAGCGACAAGATCTGGCAGCCTGCGGGGATGCAATTTCCGGCACGCTGGAGCATCGATAGCCGGCGAAACGGCTTTGAAAAACCCGAATCCGGATTGCACGCAACGGCGATTGACTTTGCCAGACTGGGCGCACTTCTGATTAACCCGAGGCAGTCGGTCGTTTCCCGGGAATGGGTGCAACAATCGGTTCGCGACCAGCACGCCGGGCAACTGGTTGAGAGCCGTTACGCTGCCAGTGCCGATCGCGTATCAAATCGTGGAGACCAGGATCTGGCTGAGCATATTCGCGGACTGCGGTACGGGTTCTATTGGTGGGGTATCGAGCGGGATGGGCGATACGATTTTTACGCCAATGGCCACTTCGGCCAGTTTATTTACGTCAGCCCCCGGGCCCGACTGGTCATCGTGCGGCACGGTACCGGCCACGGTGGTCGGAATGACTGGTACATCGGCAATCACTTTTTCAAGCTGGCATCCGCGGTTATTGCGGCGGAAAGTAGACAGGAAGATCGGTGAAGGTGATGACAGAGTGGGCCCCCTTTTGAGCTGGTTTACCGGCTATCGCCTGCCACAGGCAAACCAGTCGTTGAATCGCAGGGTATAGTCTGTATTCACCCGATGCGAGCGATCCGCCGTTGTGTGATTTGCCTTTCAAAACAGGCTCTAATTGTCACCAATCTTTGTGTTCCGGATTCGCATCAGTTAGAACACTTCACTGATTACCACCGTTTTTTGACAGAAAGAAAAAGCATGAAATCCATGTTGTTTGCAATTCCCCTGGGCTTGGCAATTTGCGTTTCACCCTGCCTGGCTCAGGAAACCGAAACCAGCAGCGATACACAGGATTTCGCCAAGATGGCGAAGTTGCTGCACGGTAACTGGGCCGGCGACTCCGAAAAAACCGCCGAGGAAATCAAGGCAATGGAAGATCCCGGAATGGAAGAAGCCATGGTCGAGATGGATCTGGAACAGGTCAAACTGATCCAAATCACTTTCGAGGACGGGACGTTTATGGTGATGATTAACAATCAGGAGATGACCGGAACATGGGAAGTGACCGGGGCTGAGGAAAAGGACGGGAAGCAAGCCGTGATGATTCACGTCGCACCCGATGCACAAGCCGCCGGCGAGGAAAAGAACTTTGAAATTCACATCATGGGCGACACGCACATGAAGATGATTGATCTCGACATGGGAGGCCCGCCACTGGTCATGCAACGCAAGAACGAAGACAGCGACGACTGATCCGGGATGCGCAAAACCGGGATGCGCAAAAGTTCTGGCATGGAGAGAACCGGAAACGCGAGCGAGCGGTTGGCGATAGTTGCCCCAATCCCTCGCTCAAGCTTCGGGTTCCCCCTTTTTTTTGCACCCGGCTGTGGGCCAAGAGGTCGAGGCGTGACCGGGGATATCACGACTCGAAGAGCCGTGCAAATCTCTGCATCACTTACTATTTGCTGAGCTGTTCGCTTGTTGCCGCTGGATGTAGTCGAGGGCTTTTTCTTCAATAAATGGCGCTCTCAAGCCAATCTCTTTGGCCTCGGCCAGCGCGGTCTCCAGCTCAACACCCTCGTCCAGCACACGGAAGGGCAGCCATGTTCCGCCAACCCGATTGGCCGAAGCGCAATGGAACAAGGTCCGCTTGCCATTGTCGGATAGTGTCTGGCGAACACGATCAAAGACCTCGTCAGTTAACGACTCCGGACTGCGAAACGGAATTTCCACGAACTCGATTCCTTCCTTTTGCACGGCTGCTCTCTCGTCCCAGTCGAGTTCGCCGTCGGTTCGCAACGTAATGATCCGATCAATTCCTGCTTCCTTGATTCCGGCCAAATCCTGTTCGCCAAACTGGCCTGCAAAAAACAGATTGCCAAGTCGATGGACGTTTTTGGCTTGCCCCAGCGTTGCCGGCTCAATGGCAGATGAACCGGCCTCTGCAATATTGGACCAGACGGCACGCGCAACATAGGGCGTTGCAGGTGTCGATTGGCAAAATCCAATGTGGCAGGGAATCAGGAACAGGAACACAAGTGCAAGCTGGATGATTTTATTCACGGCAAAGTGACTTTCGCGGTTATGTCAGTAAGTGTTGTGATGTTGATGCTGCATGATGAGCGGGCTTTTGGGAAGGGGCAGTCCGTGTGCGGATCGGCTCAACCGGGCGCGGTGAGGGCGCCACGGCTCCCCCCGTGACTTGCGTGCAGCCTTCAAATTTTCGGCGTGGAGCGGCAGATTGCAATAGAAAATATCTAAACATTCCAATATAACAATTATGGCATATAAATTGCGGCCGGATGACGGTCGGTGCAGCGGTGGCCCCCGTGCCGCCGCAAGTGACAAATCAAGACCTCCATGCAAGGAAACAAAAAAAATGAAACGTGTATTTTCGCTGTCGTGCTCGCTGGTTTTGCTGGTCGCGGCTGGCTGGATGGTGACCGGGTGCAGCCAGACACCGCAAAATACGACCAGTCTGTCGAATGAAGCCAGCGTTCCCGTCAAATCCGATGAGGGTTCCTGCGGTAATTGTGCGGGAGAACAACTTGCGGCTGACCAAACCGAAGGATGTTGCGGACGATGCAAGGATGAAGCGGCCGAGGCAAGTTCCGCGGGTTGTTGCGGGAAGTGTTCCGGAGAATCCGTTGCGGCCAGGCAAGCTGAAAAGAGCCAGGGCGGATGCCAGGGTGAATGCAACGCCTGTGCTGAAGGGGATTCCACGAATTGCCAATGTGACGATGCTCCTGCAGGCAGTTCGGCGTCAATTCCGGCTACCGACGAGGCCGGGCAATCCGCTGCACGCGCTAATACGATTCAC
>CAMYKF010000427.1 GCA_947258905.1 uncultured Pirellulaceae bacterium
GCCCACTTTCCATGCACTGTCCAGGCTGCCAGTGATAATCCAGGTGCTGTGCATGGTCGTCATCGTGGCGATGATTCGCCAGGACAGCGTTTTCAGGGCCGTGCGAATTTGCGATTCACGTTGCTTCTTTACGGAGGGATCGGCCGTCATGGATTTCTGGTCCTGTGAGAAGAAGGAATTCAGGTGTGAGCATATTAAACGGTGGGCGTCATTTAACCGCCAAATCCGCCATGGGATCAACGGGAATCGTGCAGGCCTGGAGTCCTCTGGGTACGCGAACAATCCACGGGCAATTACATCTCGCCCATCATGCTGGTGGACGAGGACGAAAACAGTCAATCCAAAATCGACGAAGGCTACGGCAAACCGGATCCCGAGTTCTTTACGAAATTCACCATTTCTCCGCGGTTTGTACGAGAATTGTAGCGGAAGGGCGCGAGCCCTCCGGTTGTGGATTCCTGGTGAAGGACCGGAGGGCTTGCGCCCTGCCGCTGGAATTCCCGGACACCCTCGGACAAGCCAGCAGTGCCAGCGCTGAAAAGATCTGCACTCCGATTGCCGGAATTCTCGTTTAGTGATCAATCGCCATCGCTGCCAGCGTCAGCGGGTCATGGCCGCCGTCAGGGTTTATCCAGTCGTTTCGACCCGGCAGTCTCGCGGTCACAGGTCCTGCCACGCTGTTAAACCTTGGCGCTCAGTCAATCGAATACGCCTTTCCGGTATGCTCGCAACGCAACGAATGCCCGAGGTGAATGCTTCAATCTGTTTCACGGGGAAGCGCGGGACGATATCGCATTACGGATCATTCCGTTTATCGGTTGTGTTGTGGAATTCGCCGTGCCCAGGACTTTTAACTGCCTGATGTTGTTCATCTGTGCCGCGTTAATGTTCGCGAGCGGCTGTCAGATGTCCAAGCGCCACGGCAAAACCCCGCGGTATATCAACACGTTTCCGGTTGCTTCCGCGACGCGGAAAGCGGCACCCGTGCTACCGGTGCCGCCGGTTGCTCCCGTTGCAGCAAGTGACGTGACCGCAGCTTCAACTGCCGCACCGCAAGCACCGCACTCACGGAGCACGCCCTGGCGGCCACAACCGGTTGCGGAACCAACCGCATTGGTGCCACCAGTACCGGCTCCATCAACCGTCGGAGCGTCGACATTCGTCGCAAGACCTGTTGAACCGTTTGAGCCCGTGGCGGCGCTTCGAAATTCCGCAATCCCGACTCCGGCACCCGTCCCGCACGTGGCGGCGACGGCGGACATCGATCCCGTATCGATCCCGCCTGTTCAACCCGCCCGACAGGCTGTGGATGAGTTATGGGCCGACAACTGCGCCCGAGTAACCCTGCCCAGCACGCGTGGCACGCCGTGGCGACCACCGTCTGCCGGGACAACGCCCAACGAAGTTGAGCCGGTACCGCCGGTGACTCCATCCAGTCAGGTGGCCGGCACGGTGGAACCCGTGCGCAGTCCCTACGCGGTTAGCCACAGTGCGAACAACCAGCCGCTCAACTCGCCAGCGCCGGTGCCGCCGGTTACCCTGCCGCGTGATTCGGCGTTTCAGCCGCAGTCAGTCAACTTCGCAAGGCAAGTACCCCCGGTTCCGGCGGTTGCCTCGCGTTCGACGTGGTTACCCGGGCGTCCTTTTGACGAACCATATCGTCCGGGTTCGACTGGCAAATACGATGCAGGCATGTCTCTGCCGTTTTTCACCGGTCTCAGACGGCAAGCCGACGATCACTGGTCAACCTATCGACCGGGCTCGATTCGCCGCATTGAACACGGCTATTCGCTGCCGTTTTTTACGCCGCTGGCCGAACGTCCGGCTAGGGTACGATAGGTCGCGAATTGGTGTTCACTTGTCGTCAGATTCGGTCTGCGCGCTGCTGGCTTCATCCGGATCGTTGGCAGGCCCGTCACCTGCAGGCGTCTCACTTTCGGGCCTGATCTTGTCCAGAGCCGCATCGATTTGACGGCGGTAGCGACTCATGTCGGGCTTGTCCCGAATGCGTTCCAGATCGGAGGCCAGATCGCTAACCGATGGTCCCATATCGCCCAATAGCGAAATAATATTTGTACGAATCATATGCGCCAACGGCGAATCGTGGTCGGTTGGGAACTTGTCGAGAAATTCTACCAGTGGCGCTGCAGCGGGTTGGGCATGTTCTCCCATATGTCTGATTAATACCAGGATTCGTTCGTCGAAGTCACCGCTCTCACCATCGAAATAGGAAGCCAATTCGGTAGCCAGCGCGGGCACATCCCTCTCGTTCTCGACCAGGACGTCCAAAATCCCCTCGCAATGTGACAACAGTTGAGTAGTTGGGGGGAAATTCTCGCGCATGTACTGGAGAGTTTGTTCATGCAAATCGTCGTTCTCGTTGGAGTTAAGGGTGAACATTTTGTAATGCAATTCAGTGGCCCAATCCTGCAAGGCCGGGTTCGTTTGAACACAGGTTTCGGCCAGATTCAAAATCCGTGTGCTGGTTTCTTTCGAAATCAGCATCCTCCGCAACTCGCGATTCTCTTTTCCGGCATCCAGGACCAGCAGCAGCGCATCGCGGCTGCGGTCGTTGCCATCCTGCAACTCCCGAATCAACGCATCGACCGTCCTGGTGGCAGGCAGCTTGGAGAAAATGCCGTAGATCGCCCTGCCGAGTTGACTCCAGTTGCGGTTGCCACGCGGCGCGTACCCTGTCCATGACTGTCGCAGCACGGGCATCAAGGCCTGCAAAACAACTTCCGCATTGGAATCATCAGCCAGTCCACTCAAGGCGTCCACAAACTCCACCTGCTTGGCGGCACTGCGTTCGCGACGGGACATGGCAATCCACTGATCCAGCGTCTTGCCATCGTAAACTGGCTCTGACAAATCGCCAGGCGGACCCGGGTCATCCAAAAGCTGTCCGCCACCGCTGCCCTGTCCTCCAAATGGTGGCCCGTCGGCGGCACGGCCACCACTTTCATCTGACTTGTCACCACCACGTCCGCCAAACCGGGGAGGTGGTGGGTCTTCGCCGCGAATAATGGCAATCGAA
>CAMYKF010000428.1 GCA_947258905.1 uncultured Pirellulaceae bacterium
TCCAGCACGGAAGATCTGCCAGGGATTGCACCGAACACCACGCCCGCCGACGGCAGCGTCGAAATAGCTTTCGCCCTGGATGCCAGCGTGTTCGATGGTCGCTTTGCCAACAACGGGTGGCTGCAGGAATGTCCCGATCCGCTAACCAAACTGACCTGGGATAACGCGGCACTCATGGCACCGGCCACGGCCGAACCGCTGGGCGTCGAAACGGGTGACGTGGTCCGGATCGATCTGGAAGGACGTTCGATTGAGCTTCCCGCCTTCATTCTGCCGGGCTGCGCCGATGCGGTCGTGACCCTGCCGTTGGGTTACGGTCGCCAGCAGGCCGGTGTTCTAGCCGCCCCAGCGGGTGTCGATGTGCGGCCACTGCGGACGGCCGAGGCCATGCACTGGGCCTCGGGCGCCCAGGTGACGAAAACAGGCGCACAGATCCGTCTGGCGACCACTCAGGAACACTGGGCCATTCGCGACGAGGAAATGGTTGCCGGACAACTCAAGAAACGAGGGATCCTGCGCGAGGTATCGAGCGCACAACTTGCCGAAGACCCCCACATCGTGCGGCACATGGATATGCATGTGCCGACCACCAAGAGCATCTACGAAGTGCCCGTGTTCGAGGATCGGCAGCAATGGGCCATGACCATTGACCTGAACCGTTGCACTGGGTGCAACGCCTGCGTCGTGGCGTGTCAGAGCGAAAACAACGTACCGATTGTGGGTCGCGACGAGGTCTTGCGTGGACGGGAGATGCAATGGATGCGGATTGACCGCTATTTTTCTGGCATGGACCCAGCAGGGGACGTGACGATCAGCGGCCAGCCCATGATGTGCCAGCACTGCGAGATCGCGCCCTGCGAGCAGGTTTGTCCCGTCAACGCGACGATTCACGACGAAGAGGGGCTCAACTTGATGGTCTACAACCGTTGCCTCGGCACGCGGTATTGTTCGAATAACTGCCCTTACAAGGTCCGCCGATTCAATTTCTTCGATTACAACAAGGGTACCTTGCGAGAATCCGAGGACGCCCCGTTCAATCGTGATTCAGAACCCGACCCTTTGCACGGGTTTAGCGAGCCACAGGCTTTTCAGCCTGCCATGGCCGAACTTGAGAAGATGCAGAAGAACCCGGACGTCACGGTTCGCATGCGCGGCGTCATGGAGAAGTGCACCTTTTGTATCCAGAGAATCCAGCAGGCCAAGGTCGATCAGAAAGTTGCGGCCGGTCAGACGACGGCTTCGACCAATGTACCGGACGGCACGATTCGGACCGCCTGTCAGCAGGTTTGCCCAAGCGACGCGATTGTCTTCGGTGACAATCGGGACCCGCAGGCGGCGGTAGCCAGACTGCTTAAAGACCGGCGCGCCTATCGCGTGATCGATCACGTAGGCACGCGGCCGCGCGTTTCGTACTTGGCGCGCGTACGGAACATCAATCCAGACATGCCGGAAGCGTTTGTCGCAACCGCGGTTGTCCACCACGACGAGGGCCACGGCCCAGACTATGACCATGCGGAAGTGGGTAAAACCATCGATCACGAAGACCAGCAGCATAAAGAGCATGAGCGGTGAGTAGCGCAACATTTGCAGAATCGGACCGCTTGCCGGGTGCCGACCTCGATCCGGAGGTCGACCCGTCGGTGCGCGCAGAATTGGTGCACGGCGACAAGTCCCTGGGACGCATCACGCAGACCGTGGCGGACATCGCCGAGCGGTCAACGCCGCTTTGGTGGAAGATTGCATTTCCCATCTCGGCAACCGTGATGAGTGGCTGCTTTCTTGCCATCGCCTACCTGATCGCGACCGGTGTGGGCGTGTGGGGATTGAATCAGCCGGTGGGCTGGGCCTGGGACATCACTAACTTTGTGTTTTGGGTCGGAATCGGTCACGCAGGGACGTTGATCAGCGCGATCCTGTTTTTGTTGCGTCAGCGGTGGCGGACCAGTATTAACCGGGCCGCCGAGGCGATGACGCTGTTTGCGGTGATGTGCGCGGGAATCTTTCCTGCCGTGCACGTGGGGCGCGTGTGGCGGGTGCTGTTTCTGGCCCCCGTGCCCAACTACAACGCCATCTGGCCGAACTTCAAGAGCCCGCTGCTGTGGGACGTTTTCGCGGTCAGCACGTATGCGACCGTGTCGCTGCTGTTCTGGTATGTGGGGCTGATTCCCGATTTGGCGACGATGCGGGATCGAGCGAAAACCGCCATGTCCCGCGGGCTGTACGGATTCTTTGCGCTCGGCTGGCGAGGTAGCAACCGCCACTGGCGCAACTACGAGATGGCCTATCTGATCCTGGCCGGGCTCTCGACACCGCTGGTGCTTTCGGTGCACAGCGTGGTCAGTTTCGACTTCGCGACTTCGGTCATTCCCGGTTGGCACACGACCATTTTCCCACCCTACTTTGTGGCCGGTGCGATCTTCTCCGGGTTTGCGATGGTGCTCACGATCCTCATCCCGGCCCGTGTCCTTTGCGGGCTGGAAAACCTGATCACCATCCGTCACCTGGAGAATATGACCAAGGTCATCCTGGCGACCGGCTGCATGGTCGGTTATGCCTATGCCATCGAGTTTTTCATGGCCTGGTATAGCGGCAACATCTTCGAGCAGTTTGTTTTTCTAAACAGCCGTGGTCGTGCCGCAGTTCTTCTGGTTCAGGCGGATCCGCCGCTCGCCATGGCTGATCTTTCCCTTGGTGATTCTGGTCAATGTGGGCATGTGGTTTGAACGGTTTGTGATCATCGTGACCAGTTTGAACCGTGATTACTTGCAGTCGAGCTGGGGTTACTTCACACCTACCTGGGTGGACATTCTCACGTTTGTGGGCAGCTTTGGTTTGTTCCTGACGATGTTCCTTCTGTTCGTGCGATTCCTGCCCATGGTTGCCATTTCGGAGGTCAAGGCCGTGGCGGACACGGAGGCGCCAAAACCATGAATCAGCAATCAGGCCAGATACGCGTGGCAGGCGTCTTGGCGGAGTTCGGCGGGGCCGAAGCATTGTTGGCCGCGGCGGCCAAGGTCCGAACGGCCGGCTATCGGCAGTTCGACGTTTGCAGCCCCTATCCGGTGCACGGCATGGATCAGGCGATGGGACTGGGGCGTTCTCCTTTGGGGTGGATTGTCCTCGGTTGCGGCATCAGTGGTGCGGCGGCCGCGATGCTACTGCAGTGGTATGCCAACGCGTACGACTACCCGCTCGTCGTTTCGGGGAAGCCCTATTTTGCCTGGCAGCCGTTCCTGGTCGTTGTATTTGAAGTCATGGTCGGCGCCAGCGCTTTCGGGGCGATTCTGGGAATGTTGGTCCTGAACCGCCTGCCGCGCTGGCATCATCCCTTGTTCGAGAACGCCGACTTTGCGCGGGCCTCAGACGACGGGTTTTTCCTGTACATCAATGCCACGGACGGCGAGTATCAACTTGAAAAGACGGAAGCCCTGTTGGCCGACATCGGAGGCAAGTCGATCGCGCGGATCGAGGAGGCGTAAGGGACCATGGTACGCATCGCAGCCTTCAGCTTGATTTCCGTGGTGGTCATTGTCGTGGCCATGTTGGGTTGGCGAGGCAAAACGAGCACGGACCCGCCGTTCCAACCGTTCATGGATATGTTCGCGCAACCGCGATACGAGCCGCAGGGCGCGAGCCGCTTTTTTGTGGACGGGCGATCCCAGCAGCCGCCGCCGGTAAACACGGTGGCCTGGGGCCGCAATCCCCAGCAGGCGGATGCGGAGTTCGTCGCGCGCGATGAAGATCTGTTTGCGCTGCAGCAGCTACCGTTGCCACTGGATCGAGCACTGATCCTCCGCGGACAGCAAAAGTACGATCTGTTTTGCACAGTTTGTCACGGCGGCACGGGCGCCGGAAACGGGATCACCACCCAGTACGGCATGAACGCTCCGCCCAGTTACCACACCGATCGCTTGCGCGCCCTGACGGACGGCGGAATTTTTCAAGTGATTTCGAAAGGCAAGGGACAGATGGGACCGTACGGCGATCGCATTGCACGCCAAGACCGCTGGGCGATTGTCGCCTATGTCCGCGCGCTACAGCGCTCACACGTCGCGTCTGCCGAGGACGTGCCCGACCATTTAAAGAACATGCAGCCGGCAGAGTAGCTTCGGAAGGGACTGGGATTAACGGCATGAACGGCGAGCAGACGAATTCGAACGGCAGCCAAAAATGGCTCGCAGACGTCGCCCGGCTGCAGCGCGTGTTTGGCGGGCTGGCCGCGGTGGGCCTGGCCGTTTCCGTGGTGGGGATTTTGGTCGATCGGCCGCACTTCTGGTTCTCGTACCTGACGGCGTACGCCGCCTGCCTGACCATCGTTTGGGGAATGATGTTTTTCGTGATGCTGCACTACATCGCGGATGCCGGTTGGTCGACGGTCGTGCGGCGGCCCGCCGAACAGTTCCTGGCCGCGCTGCCGGCACTGGCGGTTCTGTTCGTGCCGGTGTTGATCGGAATGGGTGCGCTCTACGGCTGGGTTGGCTCGACCAGTGCCCTCGCGCAGGCGAAAGCGCCATTCTTGAACGTTCCATTTTTTATCCTGCGGGTCGGATTGTATTTTGCGTGTTGGCTGCTGATCGGCCGCATCTTTCGCGGCGGATCGTTACGCCAGGACGAGACCGGTGATCCAGGGATCACGCTCCGCCTGCGGCGGCTGAGCGCGCCGGGGCTGATCGTTTACGCCCTGACGCTTAGCTTGGCGGCCATCGATTGGTTGATGTCCTTGGACTACCACTGGTTCAGCACGATTTTTGGCGTTTACGTGTGGAGCGGCGCGACGGTATCCAGTTTGGCGCTGCTTGGCGCCGTGGTCGTGTGGCTGCGGCGGGGCCCGCTTCACAACCAAGTGACAAACAAATGCGTGCATGACCTGGGCAAATGGGTTTTTGCTTTTTCCGTGTTCTGGGCCTACATCGCATTCAGCCAATATTTCCTGATGTGGTACGCGAACATTCCAGAGGAAACGGCCTGGATGATTCGGCGCTGGACGGGAGAAAGTGGTGCGTCCACCTGGTGGGTTGTCAGTACGCTCATGCCGATCGCCTTGTTCATCGTCCCGTTTGCCTTGTTGATGTCCGCGCACACCAAGCGTCGCGCAGCGGTTTTCGTTCCCGTATGCGGGATCGTACTGTTGGGGCATTACTTCGATTGCTACTGGCTGGTGATGCCCACGCGATACACCGAAGGTCCCGCCTGGGGCCTGTTTTGGATCGATCTGGGCACGCTGGCGCTGATCGCTGGCGCCAGCGGGTGGTTCGTTCTGCGGGCCATGGGGCAGGCGTCGTTGTATCCCGTGAAAGACCCTCGCCTCGCTGAAGCGTTGGTCGACGATCACCAACACGATCATGACGACGAAGAAGATTCAGCAGCAAATCAACCGAACGGCCACGAAGAGACACTGGA
>CAMYKF010000429.1 GCA_947258905.1 uncultured Pirellulaceae bacterium
CAGATTCCCGCCAATGTGCAGAACGAAATTACGACCGCACCGATCATCCACACCACAGTGCCGCTGGCCAGGACGGTGGCTCGATGCACGGGCAGGGCCAGCAGGATATCGGCCGTGCCCCGCTCGATTTCGCCCACGGTGAATTTGGAGGCCGAGGCGATCAGGTATCCCCATGACAGAGACAGCACGACGGGATGCAAATAGGAAATGGCATACAGAGTGTTGCTGGAAACACTGCCCTCCAGCGAGATGCCATAGGCCATTTCCAGCATGTCCTTGAGAAACTCTACCGACGTCATGAATTCCAGCAGCGGCGGACCCATGGCCTGCATGGCCCATACAAAGATCACCACGAAGAACACATTGCCCAGGGCCACGCCCACCAGCAACGGTACCGATTCCAGAGTGAATTTTCGCGCGATGGACCAGTTCATGCGACATCCTCTGTGAAGGCCGCCGCGGAACCGTCGTAGTACGTCAGGAACAGGTCTTCCAGATCGGGCGGCTCAATGGTCACATCGTCCAGGTTCAGATCGTTTAACCAGGCGATCAGCGAAGGCGTGCTGCCGGACCAGTTGCCGCGGACCACGTGACCGTCGCGTTCGGTTACCTGAAAATTGCCGGGCAACTGGCCAGGAATTTTGCCGGCATCGGACCAGATGATGGTCACACGACGCAGGGCCCGTTGCTGCAGGATGCCAATCTCTTCCTGCTCAATGACACGACCTTCCCGCAAGATGATCACGTCATCGCACAATTCCTCGACTTCGCCGAGTGAATGACTGGAAAACAGGATCGTACGGCCTTGATCGACAATTCGCCGCAGTTCGGCAAACACCGATTTACGGACCAGTGGATCGAGTCCGGTAGTGGGTTCGTCGAGGATTAATAAATCCGGCTCATGCATTAGCGCCTGAATTAGCCCCAGTTTTTGCTTCATGCCACTGGAATAGGCGCGCGTTTTCTTGTTGAGGTTCAGGTCGAACAATTCTGCGAGTCGCCGGATTTCGTCAACGCAAGATCGCCGGCGGGCGCGAGCATAAAAGTTCAGCGTAGCTCTTCCCGACATCGCTGGATAGAAACGCACCTCGCCAGGCAGATAACCAACGTCGCCGCGAATTTCTCGTCCGCGACGGCGACAATCCATGCCTTTGACCAGGGCGCTGCCGGCCGAAGCGCGAATGAGTCCCACCAAGACCCGAATCGTCGTCGATTTGCCGGCACCATTGGGCCCCAGAAAGCCAACCAGCCTGCCCTTGCGCACGTGCAGATCAATCCCGTGCAACACTTCCGTGGCACCATAGGATTTTCGCAAACCGCTCGTCTCGATCACGTTCATGCGTCCATTACAACGATTAACTGGAAAAGAAACAGGCCGTTACGTCAAATTCGTAACGGCCCGTTGGTTATTGCGGTTAATGCGATCGTGGTTGCTCGGATTACTGGCGAGCGCGAACGGGAAAATCAGGCTTTCTGTGCTGGTGCGGCGGATTTTCCTCCAATTGCTGCAGGGCAATCTCGATCGCCTTTTCCAGCTGCGGATCGCGTCCGGCAATGATGTCCGCCGGCATCTGTTCGACTTCCACATGCGGTGGCACGCCGACGTTCTCCACGATGAATCCGTCCTCGGTCCAGATCGCCAGGTTGGGCGCGGAGACACGACCGCCATCCATCAACACCGGGAATCCGAGCACGCCGACCAGTCCGCCCCAGGTGCGGCGGCCAACCAGTGTGCCGAGTTCCAGCTTGTCAAACATGAATGGCAACATATCGCCGCCGGAGCCAGCCGTTTCATTGATCAACATGACCTTGGGGCCAAAGATGGCACCCGTCGGCGTGGCAAAGTCCTTGCCGTAACGCGTAGCCCAGTGGCTGATGTAGGGACGTCGCAGGATATCGATGTAGTAATCAGCGATTTGTCCGCCCGCATTGAACCGCTCGTCAACGATGATTGCTTCGCGGTCGGCTTGCGGGAAGAAATATCGCTTGAAGTACTCGTGCCCTGCCCCGGTCGTGTTGGGGACATAGACATAGGCCACGCGGCCATCGGTCGCTTCGGTGACCTTTTTAAGGTTGCCTTCCACCCAGTCGCGATTGCGTAACTGGCTTTCATTGGAAATGGGCACTACGGTCACGGTGCGCGAATCGGAGCCATCAGCGTTGGGACCCACGGTCAGTTCCACCATCTTGCCCGACGTATTTTCAAAATGCCGGTAGATGTTGTCATCGTCGGTCAGGTCGCTGCCGTTGACGGCCAGAATGTACTCGCCGGCTTTGACACGAACACCGGGTTCGGTCAGGGGAGCCCGCAAGGAACCGTTCCAGTTCAGTCCACCGTAGACTTTTTTGATGCGATACCGGCCATCAGCCAGTTCGTAGTCGGCACCGAGCAGACCGCCGGCAACTGACTCGGGATCCGGTCGCACGTCGCCACCACCGACACGATGATGGCCCACGGCAATTTCACTGCACATCCACCGCAACACACGATTCAGGTCATTACGCGTCACGCAATGTTCGAGGAAGGGTTGATATTTTTCGTGCATGGCGGGCCAGTCGGCGCCGTGCATGCCGGGATCATAGAAATAGTCGCGATTAATACGCCACACTTCATCATAGATCTGTCGCCACTCGGCCCGCGGGTCAATACGTACCTTGACGTCGTCGACCGCCAGCTTGCCCTTGCCCGGAGTGATTTTTCCCGCAGCGGCGATGCCCCAGTTGCCACCGGCGACATACAAAAGTTTCTTGTTGTCAGCCGACAGCGTGAACCCGTTGGCGCCTTCCAGCAGCGTCGTGGCCTCGCGATCTTCCAGCGAAAACTTTTTCAGTGAACTGTCACCGTCTTCGTCGCGGCTGATGTAGAAGATCTCACCCGCCTCACCGGCCTGCAGGCCGGAATGATTGGCGGCGGAAACCGGCAGAGCCACGATTCGCTGGTCGAGTCCGTCGAAGTCGATCTGCAGCTTCTCTGGCTCTTCACCGTCACTATCTTCGTCTTCGTCTTCATCCTCGTCTTCATCCTCGTCTT
>CAMYKF010000430.1 GCA_947258905.1 uncultured Pirellulaceae bacterium
AAAACTGTGTTCATAACCGATCTGCAAACCGGGCACCCACCAGTGGTCCATGTAGGGATGATCGCCGCCATGATCGGTGACGTGAATACTGCGCCAGCCCCGCACGATGCCATCGTCGCGGTGGTCGAAATATTCAAGACGGTGCAGATCGTGCAGATCCCACTTGATCGAAGCATATTCGCCATTGATCTCAAACGTGTACAGTGCCTTGTGACCGCGGGCGTAACGGGTCGATTCAAACAACCCCAGCGAACCGTTATCGAAATGGCACATAAACGCACAAGCGTCATCGATGCCTACCGGTTCGACGGTTCCCGTCAGGCTGTGCATTCGCTCTTTGACAAAAGTCTCCGTCATGGCGTTGACATCGGAAATCGAGCCGTTGAGCCAGATGGCGGTGTCGATGCAATGGGCCAGCAAATCGCCCGTGACACCCGATCCGGCCGCGGCCACATCCAGTCGCCACAGGGCATTGCCGCCTTGCGGCAGGTCTTCGGCAATCGTCCAGTCCTGCAAAAAGTTGGCGCGATAATGAAAGATGCGACCCAGCCGACCCTGGTCGATGAGGTTTTTGGCCAGTGTCACAGCGGGCACGCGGCGATAGTTGTACCACACCATGTTGGCGACGCCCGCTCGCTCGACGGCCTCGCACATTTCCTCGCCTTCGGCTGTGTTCATGGCCAGCGGTTTTTCGCAGAGGATCATCTTGCCGGCGTCAGCGGCCGCCAGGGCAATTTCGCGGTGCAGGTTATTGGGCACGCAAATGTCCACGGCATCAATATCATCCCGGGCAATCAGGTCACGCCAGTCTGTTTCGATCGATTCGTAACCCCACGTATCGGCAAACGCCTGCAGCGGTTCGGCGTTACGCCCACAAGCCGCCTTGAGAACCGGCCGGTAAGTCAAATCAAAAAAGTTGTTGACCTTGCAATAGGCATTGGAATGGGCACGACCCATGAAGCCGTATCCAATCATGCCGATGTTGAGATTTTTTTTGTCGGGCATATGAATATTGGAAACCAAAAAACTTTATAGCTACAACGTAAACCTTCGCTTAACCTGACTTTACCCTTAACTTCAACGGTGCCAAAGACGTGATTCGTTAAGGTTAAAGTTTAAGCTGAAGTTCCTGAAACAAAGCCCTCGCCAGCCCTGCAGGCACTCCCGATTTATCGGGATCTGCGACTTCTCCCCAAGGGAAAAGGACTTGCGTTCGACCAAACCTGTATTACGACCAGCCGTGGGCGTCCCGAACATCCATCATGGTTTTGAGAATGACGTTCCAGGTCTCGGGAGTTTCCAGTGTGGCATTGGGGAACATGCAGCCGTCCCAGCAAATGTGCTGAATGCCGCGGTCGGCGGCTCCTTCCAGCCAGTAACCGGCACAGCGCACGATATCGAGTTTGCCGTTGGGGTCATCGGCGGGGCAATGTTTACCGGTCTTGTCGTGCGAGCCCGCGCCGTGAACCTCGCCATCGTTCTGGGCGACATGGAAATCAATGGTCCAGGGGCGCAGCTTGTCAGTCATTTGCTGGTAGGCCGCATGGAATTCCTCCTCGCCGTAGCCATCGTTCAACAACGCGTGTTCGGGTGCATTGTAGCCCAGCAGAAACAGATACGTGTGCGCGAGGTCCGCCTGGAATCCCAGGGTATCGGGCATTCCGACTTCCTCCAGCAGATCCAGCATGTCCTGCCACGAGTGCATGCCGGCCCAGCAAATCTCGCCTTCGGCGGCCAGTCGTTCGCCGTGATCGGCGGCTATCTGGGCTGCCTTGCGAAAAGTGTCGGCAATGCGTTTGGTATTGGCCTGGGGATTCTCGCGCCATTTTTCCAGGCCAAACTCGGCCGAATCGATGCGGATCACACCGTACTGGCGGACTCCATGTTCATTGAACAGTTTGGCAATGCGACAGGCCTTGCGAACGGCATCGAGGAATTTCGCCTGCTGGTCGTCACTGCCCATGGCGGAATCGCCAACGGTACCGGGCCAAACCGGCGCGACGAGCGAGCCAATTTTCAATCCCTTGCCGGCCACCAGATCGGCAATGCCTTTCAATTCGTCGTCGCTGGCATCGGGATCGGTATGCGGCAGGAACAGAAAATAATCGATGCCTTCAAATTTTTGGCCGTCGACTTCAGCCGCCGCGGTCAATTCCAGCATTCGCTCAAGGCCAATTGGCGGTTCCTGGCCTTCCTCGTCGCCCTTGCCGACGAGTCCAGGCCACATGGCATTGTGTAGTTTGGGAAGTGAATTCATGGACCTCGTTTATCCCGGTTAATTCCGATGAGCACCCATTTCGGGGACGCTGTCAAAGGCGTCTGGCCCGAAATATCGCAATCCGACCAGCGGTTCGCTGCCGGTGTTTTCTACTTCGACTCCTTCCGAAGCAGCCGCATGGCTGATGAAGACTTCGTCGTCGGTGTGCTGGCCAAAGCGAATCATGGCGGGCGTTTGCAGATGCAAAGCCCCGATCTTGCCGCTGCCCTGCACGGTAATCCAGCCGCTGGCGGCGTTGTCACGAATCGTGCACTTGCAACCCGGATCGACCGTCAGTTCCCTGGCCGAAAACAGTTGCCGACCGTTGACGTGTCCGTAAACGATCCAGCGATCCGTCCAGCCATCGCCCTGCTCTGCCGTCACCGGTTCCAGGTAGTTGTTGTTTTTGAATTCCGGATCGACGTTCTTTTCCCAATCCAGTTGCCCGACGATAAAGTCCAGATCCTGATGCTTGTCTTCCGGAACATCCTTGACCAGCAAGGACCAGGGAACGTAGCGTCCTTCGACAATATTCTGGAACATGCCGAACACGTCGCTGCCCCATTGCGGTTCATAGGTGAGCAGCGAACCGGGGGCATGCAGTACGCCGGGAGGGATCAGCCACCCGGTGCCGCGCTGCAGGCGATAGGCCTTTGACAAATCCAGAATGCCGTTGTCGCCCTGATTCCAGTTTTTCAGGCAGCGACGCACGTCGGCCGGAGTTGTACCGGGCTCGAGTCCCATGAACGTGCAGGGGAAATGGTTGTCGCAGTTGTTGTATTGCGGGGGGAAGTAATAGCTTTCCGGTTTGCCCTCCTGCCCGGTGCGGGCCGCGTCCTCGAATCCCTGATGCATGTGATGCGGGATGGGTCCCATATTGTCGAAGAACTTGGAGTACACGGGCCACCGCTGGTACTCGTTCCACATCGACTCGCCAATCAGCTGCGTTCCGGCCTCGGCGACGGCGTCGCGCAGCAAAAACGTTTGCCCTTCAAAAACACAAAAGCTGAGACCTTCGTGCCATTGTCGGTTCTCATTGGCCGCTTCGGTGGTGCTGGAGAACCAGCGTTCGTCGATGCCGCCGCGCTCGGCGCCCAGAGCATAATAATCGGCGGGGTGCAGCTTGAGGCGTCGGCCGGGGTGCAGAAAGCTGCGCGGCACCCAGGTCGGAGTGAGCCGCAGCAATCCCTGACCAGCCTCCAGCGCCTGCTGCAAAACTGTCGAGACGTTTTCGGAGACAATAGTATTGTTTGCCATGGCAGAACCAGACCGCGGGGGAATCCTGGAAGAAACGCACGTGAACTACGTTTTTATCGCCGCAGCCGGGATTTCGCAAGTTTACAGAGCTGGATTGACGCGAGCACGGCTTACGATGGCCATTTCAGCGCCGTCCATTCCTAGTTGAGCGCATGTGTCACTTCGCGGCCCGCACGTGAACCCAGAGCACTCCATACCTCGGCCGTCACCGTATCGCCCATAAAACGCACATGCCCGTCGGCAAATCCAATGTTGACGCCAGCCGGATGGGCACTGCCAGAACTCAGTTCCTTGTCATTGATGGGAGCGTCCTCGATTTTGATCGAGTTGATCGGGCAGGCGGTTGAGCCCAGACATTCGGACACTTCGGCCGACCCCACGGCAATACCGTATTCGTAGTCGGCCAGTTCCGCGGAACCCAAAAACCAGTGGTCGACCTTTTGAGGATTGCCCGAGTAGTCGATCTCGATGAGGTATTGATCGGGCAGGGTTTCACCAATGAGGACCGTGTTGGACGTGCCGTCGGTGATTTCGGACTGCTTCGTCGAACTGTTGAAGTAGAAGATTCCGTCGGATGCCGGGTAGCCTTCGTAGGCGTTCATGCCGCACCAAGGTAAATCGCCCGATTCGCGATTATTCAGTCCGCTGGCGCAGGCCAGATAACAGCTGTACACGCGGTCGGCCATCATGTGCGGATCGTACTGGGCCGGCACGAGGCTGGCTGAGGGACACAGAAAGATGTCCAGCACGTTGCCCATGGCGTCGATATTGGGCGGATGCGTGGTGATAAATGAACTCCACAGCCCCTCCACATCGATTTGGTCAAATAGATTGTCCTGTTCGATATGCGGCAGGATAAACCCGGACCACATTGTCATTCCCGGATGGGTAAAGCCTGGCGGAAATGTGCGATGCGCGGTTTCAAAATGCAGCATGCCCAGCGTCAGTTGTTTGAGCTGGTTAGCGCATTGGGTGCGACGCGCCGATTCCCGGACTTGCTGGACTGCCGGCAGCAGGAGTCCCACGAGGATCCCGATGATGGCAATGACAACCAGTAATTCGATGAGAGTAAAGCCGCTGAGACGAGGCCGCTGAATCATATCCTTCCTCCAGCTACGATTCCGGATGCTTTCACTGGCATTCGGGTTTTAGCTGTGGGGCCGTGATTTGTCAAACTGTTGGCCGCGCCAGCGTTAACCGCAACACGAAACCGGCACTTGCCAGACTGATTTCGTGTCAGACTTTCACAGCCAGCAGTCCATAGTCGTCCGAACCGGTGCCCAGCTGGAATCCCGCCGACTCGCCGTCGGACAGGCCGTTCCAGATACTGAACAGGCTGATGCGATTAGTCAGAGTGCCTTCGTGCCAGAGTTCGAGGCTCTCGACCAGATTGGCCTGATTGACTCCGGTGTCGATCAGCACACTGCCCTCCTGGGCGCCGCCGTCGAGTGTCAATGAGACTGCCATCCGATTGCCGTTGCGGGAGAACAAGTAGTCTTCCAGCAAATCGTCCACTTCGAATTCACCGCGACCAATAAAGCACAGGGTGTCGGAACCGCCCTGGTCGGAAATAAAGTCGCTGCCGTCGCCAAAGTAGTGAATGAAGACGTCGTCGCCCAGGCCGCCGATAAAGATATCGTCGTTTTCAAACCCGGTCAGGAAATCCCTGCCATCCCCGCCTTGCAGCACATTGGCCAGTCCGTTGCCAAACAGGAAATCGTCACCGGCCCCGCCCACGCCGCTGAAAACGTGCGCACCGTGACCGACATACACCTCGGAAGTCACGACACCGGGTGTCCGCGCATAGCTGCGACCGCCGTCACGCAGGTCGATGGTAAAGTCAAAGTTGGTGACATCCGCACCGACAATAATGTTGCGTGCCTCGCTGGCGATCGTGAAGGCATTGTTGGAACCCCTCAATACAAAGTTGACGGGGTCGGCCACGACATCAGCGGGATCCAGCAAAGTGTTCCCGTAGATGGAGTGCAACGCGATCAGGTCGTCGGTACCAAACGTGCCGGGCACCAGTCCGTTGGGGTGCGCAACCGAACTCATCACCGTGCTCTGCCGCGAGTTCGAGTTCACAAAATTCAATCCCAGCGCGTGTCCGACCGCCTGCAAAATGCGGAAGCGGTCAACTTGATCCAGCTCGCCGGAAAAATCGGCCTCGCTGAAAATCAGATCGCCGCCGCGGCCGGCACCCGGCAGATACGGCTGGAAAGGACGGCCAACATCGTCGCCCATGAAGATACTGATGTCTGCCGATGCGCCGGGCGCGACCAGCTCAAACTGACGCTCCAGTCCCAGATCCGGGAGACTGCGAAAATACAAATCGATCTCGCGACCCAGTCCACTGGAGAAACTTAACCCGGTGAAATTGCCGAATTCATCAGCGTCGTAATACGCTGGTTCGGACGACACGAAATTGTAGGTAACCGGGTCACTGCCTTCCCAACGCAATCCGGAATCCAGATTTTCGTCAACAGGAGTGCCCACAATGGCAAACTTTTGCCACTCGCTCCAGTTGTTCGAAATCCATGCCCGCATCACAAGATCAGCGGCTGGGGGACCCGAGCCAGGCTGTTCCTGGATGGACCACAGGTCAATGTTACCGGCAATGATGCCGTAAGTCTGGTTGGCGGGCATGGATATGCCGTCGCGCATCAGGGGAATCGACGAATACACCTCATAGGAATAAGGCTGCAGCCCTTTGGTATCCAGCAAGTCACGCAGCGGAATCGTGGCGTCGTCGGCGACCAGCAAACGCGACGTGGCACCGCGGCCAAACAGGTTGACGGCCTCGGCCGGAGCGCGAAGCTTCTCCACCGCAACTTCATACTGGCCGTTCCAGGAATCCAGCTTGGTCCGTGCGATGACGAAATGGTCGCCGGTTTCCTCTGCCACATAGTAAAACTCCAGCAATCCGCCGTCGTCGGTCGGTGTTTGTATCCCGCCACTCTCAATCACATTCTGATTGGTGTCGCGGAAAATCAGCGTCGGGGTGGCCAGGAAGTCAATCCCTGTACCTCGCATCGTGACTTTGACAATTTCTCCCTTGAACAGGTTGACACGATGCCAGTCGAAATCCATGTATTGGGAGACATATCCTTGCTTGACCGCGCGACCGTTGGCGTCGAACGTCAAAACACTGCCGGTTGAGGAATCACCAGCCGCTTCATCAGCCACCAGACCAATCACTTCGTACGAACCCGTTTCGGTGCCACTGACGGTCACTTGCAGCACTTCCCGCGCGGTGGCTGTGAACTGGATAACCGCGCTGTTGCCGTTGCCGCTGTTATCGTCACTGGCGATGACCGAACCGTCGCGTCGCAGTTCCAGGAAAGGATCGTTGAGTGCGGGCAGCCGATCCTCGACCCCGTTGGCAATGAAGTAATAGGTGCGGCCGGCGAAAACTTCGAAATCGAATGTGTCCGAGTCGCCAGCCAGTTCCAGTGCGTCATATTTGGAATAGCCGTCATCGAGTCGGATCGCGGGAGCCGAGCCCTTGCCGTCATCGGTCAGCAAGGCGGCAGTCACCGAATACACGGTCTTGGTCAGGAGGGATCCCTGAAAGGCCTCGATGAAGTGCCGGCCGGTATAGCGGGCGGTGTGCTGGAACCACAAGCCGCCGGAACCATCAAACCGCTCTTCCATATGGCCCTTGCGGTCATATAGCCCGAGCGTCGGTTGGACCGTAGGAGCCGTCCCGTCGAAATTCATAAAAAACAGATAGGTCTGCCCGTACTCCAGGTCGACGGCCAGCCAGTCGATATCCACGTTGAGATCTTCGTTCTCTTCGCACAGTTCGAAAATACTTTCGTTGGCCTGTCCGACCAGCGCCAAGCCCTCGGTAGTAAGGTCGGCAGAGACATCGTGGCATTCCATGGATCGCTACCCTCTTCTCCCAAAAAACAGTAAACAGGTGGGCGGATGCCCGTGACGAGCTCCGTCCGGCGGACACGCAGAAATGGGCGGGAAACCGCGGCGGTCCGAATCCGGTGGCCGTACTATAAATGACCAGGGGGCGTAATATAAACAGCTGTACGGGGCCAAAAGTACCTCTGGTATTCGGAAAGTCGTCCCGCGGGGGGGAAACTCCGGCCTTTGCGGTCAGATTTGCCCGATTAAATGGGCACAAATCCGGGGCGAGACGACAGCAGGCCATCATCAGCGAGAGGTGCCGATTTGCAAACCATCCAGGGTTCGATTTACGACTGGCCCAAATACTACGAATTCATCTACGGATCGGATTGGCGGGCCGAAACGCGGTTTCTCGAGGGCTGTTTTGAGAAATTCGTGGACGGCCCGGTACAGCAATTGTTCGAACCGGCCTGCGGCACCGGTCGCCTGATATTCCGGCTGGCCCGGGACGGATTTGACGTGAGCGGCATCGACCTTAATCCCAAAGCGATCCGCTACTGCAACGAAAGGCTGGAAAAGCACGGATTGCCCGCCAGCTGTCATGTTGCTGATATATGCGATTTTGAATTGCCGTCCCCGTGTGATGCCGCCTTCAACACAATCAACAGCTTTCGTCACGTGAGCAGTGAAGCGGCGGCCGTCCGGCATCTTGAATGCATGGCGCAGGCGGTCCGCCCGGGCGGCATCTACGTACTGGGCTTGCATCTGCTGCCAACCCAGGCCGAGGCGGAGGAAGAAGAATCCTGGACTCACCGGCGGGGCCACTTGCAGGTCAATGCCCGGATGTGGCTGGTCCACCGCGATGACAAACACCGCCTGGAGACGCACGCCATGGTCTATGACGTTTACACACCGACGAAACAGTTTCGCATTCGCGACGAAGTCCACTTTCGTACTTACACCGTGAGCCAGTTCCTGAGATTGCTGAAGAAGGTTCCCCAGTGGCAGTTGGCGGAGGTCTACGATTTCTGCTACGACCTGCAATCGCCAGTGCCGCTCGATGGTGAAACTCAGGATGCCGTGTTTATCCTGCAGCGAATCTGACGCCCACAGGATGGCTGGCGGCATGGTAAAATCGGGAATGTGGCAGTTCACACCCGCCGAGTTGCCTGATCCGAGATTCATGATTCGGCGTGATGGGATACAATGACTGTCCTGCATGTTGGGCATTGACGATGTCGCGATTGAACGAAAATTCCGACTCCGAAACTCGTTTGTCGGCCACCGAGACCGGGTTTCGTCATCTTGCGCCCAGGCATCAGCCGCAAAGCGTTCACGAAATCAGCGATTCCCTGTATGCTCCGTTTCGCGACTCGGAACTGAGTGTGCATTTGTCGGGCTGCAATATTGATCCCATCCCGTTTGTGAAGGCCGAATCGGGCGAGTACCGGTTGTTGAACGGCGAAACCATGTCGCCGGAATTTGCCGAGTCACTGGGTCTGGACCAGCTGGACGAGCTGCCCGAGCCGCCGGTCGAGTGGCAGGCGGAGGAGACCCGCGAAAAAATTCTCGAGCAACTCGATGCACTCAAACTCGAAATTGCCCTGGCCAGTGCCGCCGATGGGCAACAATGGATCGTGTGGTGCAATCACGTTCATGGCAGATTGACCGCCGAGACGGAAGAAGCAATGGTCGACATCCCGTTTTCACTGTGGGGCGTGCGGCTGGTCAGTGGAACCGAGCTTTGCCCCCCGTATCATTGCCCGTTCGCCGATGTCGATACCTGGAATCTCGCCGCGGATGACGAGGGTACGATTTCCGATGCCAACAGCATGGAAATATGTAGCGAGACCGGAAAACGGCTGCTGCGACAAAAGATGGAGACTTGCCACGCCAGCGGAAAACTGGTCGACCGCAGCATCTTGATGCAGTGCCCGGTCAGCGGGCGATTTCTGCTGAGCCAATTGGCTGGACAGTGCGTCGAGTGTCATCAAACGGTGGAACCGTCAACGTTGGGGCGGGGACGCTGTGACCGCTGCCGAAATCTGCAGAAGGTCAACCGCGACCATGGATTTCTGCAAGAGCTGTTTGGCCATTTCGACGGGCTGCAGCGAGCGCGCAAATTCAAAATGGCCGAGCAACCCGACTCGTGGCTCGTGCAAGCGGCCATCGACGGCCAGACCTGGCGAATGGTCATCGGCAAACAGACGCTTTCGGTTCTGACGGTTGCCCGCTTGAACGGTTGGCTGCGCGGCTGGTCGCGGGTGGACGAAGGCGACTGGCCAGATTTCCTGAAGAGCCGCTAACTGAGTGCGCGGGAAAGAGTGCGCGGGAAAGGGGTCAGGAGTCAATTGTGCAAAGCACTCGAGTGCGCGGGAAAGGGGTCAGGAGTCAATTGTGCAAAGCACCCGAAGGGCCGTTCCGGCAATTGACTCCTGACCCCTTTCCCCTAGCCTGACCCCTTTCCCCTAGCCTTTCCCCAAGTGACCCCTTTCCGCTAGAGCTTCAGGATGAAAGCCGCCACGATGGCCAGCAACCCGAGTCCGGCAATGCTGAAACCGATCCACGAGTAGACGCGGTTTTCGCGGGCAATACGCTGAATCTTGAGGAACGGATGTTCGCGCCACTGGTCGGCCCCATCAATCGAGACATTTTCCCAGGCCTCCAGCATTTTGGCTGGCGACAAGTCATTGATTTGCTGCTGCGTGGCCTTTGACAGCTGCACCGGGGGCTTGGTCAGCATCAATCGACTGGATTTCAGGGCCGTGTATCCGCCCCATAACAATCCGAGGACCAGCATGATGGTCCCGATCACGAAAACGAGCCGGTTGGTGGCGCTCATGCCCTTTCCCGAGCGAGCGGAGTGTTTTTCGCGGGCTTGGGAATCTTCATGTTCGGGCAATGCCCGGATCTCGCGAAGTGTCCCCAGGGTGATGGAAATCTGGCACTCGGGACAGGCGATCGTCTGTCCTGCCTGGGTGATTTCAACCACCACAGGGTGTTCGCAGCTATGACAGGCGAGAATGTAGCGTCGGGCCATCAGCGAACTGCAGGTAAGTTATGCAAGGCTTCAGGGTTGGGCGGACCGGCGGACAGATGGCTAATACCACCTGTCCTCTGGCGCCAGTTTTACTGATTAGCCAGGAATTTCAATGCCTGCACTCTCGCCCGCGTCGGGCAGGATGCCGGAGGTGGCCCTTTTCGCAGTTTGGGCGATTCGCGTGCATATTTGGTGCCGAAATCATCAGAGCACGGCGATTCCTTGATTGGAGCCGGATTCAATCCACAGACTGACTGCAATGGTGGATTGTTTGATATCGATTGCTGGTTGCGGAATTGATTCTTGGGTGAGCAAACGAAACAGTCCTGGGGAAGCCGGGGTTGGTTCGCCGCCTCCGGCTGCAGTGCGACTATTCCAGTCAAGGAAACACCGGAATTTTAGCTAGACCATCAGACGCTCGCAGTTACAATTTAATCACGCGGCACATGGCTCCCCAGCTGCCAACCAACAGCCCGCCGGTACAGGCCACAAGCCACCGGTCATTGATCGAGTTTGCATGTCCGCGACGCAGGCTTCCTTTGAAGCCATTCGTCCCACAGGACGATCACACAGGACGCTTCATTCCGGATGAGCGATTCGCACAAGGAGAGTGCTTTACAGGGCTGTAGACGTTGTTTGAATTCGATTCGTGACAATGTCATTTTCTGGTCAAATTCGAAAACTGGTTGAACGCAACTGTGTGTTGATATGTGTGCATGCTGTCGCGAACATCCACAAGGATCAGGATTCATTTCACTAATCGGTATCTTTTTCCAAATGGAAAATCGATCAATTGCCAAACAAAACAGGTGGTAAGTTTCACATGTCTGTCTCATCCGAAATGCCGGACGACTCGCCGGTCATCGTCAATCCGTTTATGGCCCGTATCGTCCCTGATATTCAGTAGCAGAAACCCGGCCTGCCCCCACTTCCCCCTCAAAACCATATCGCCCAGGAGTTCGAAAATTGTATAATCCGATTTTGGACGAGTTCGAGGACGACGCGACCCGAACGCGAGTAACCGATCGCCCCTTTGACGAGACCGTTGTGGCCACCGAGGAACCGGCCAACGAGGACGAACCTGCCCGGCAAGACGTCGACAAGCGCACCGACGAGGCCGACGATGATGCCGTGCCGGGGATGGACGAGAACGAATCGTGGTCCGACGATCCGGTGCGTATGTATTTGACGCAGATGGGCGAGATTCCGCTGCTCACGCGGCAGGAAGAAATCACGCTGGCCAAACGCATCGAAGATACGCGGCGCAAGTTTCGCACCCGGCTGCTGGAATGCGACTATGTAATCCAATCCGCTTTCAAGGTGTTGAAGCGGGTTCGCGACGGCGAACTGCCGTTTGACCGCACCGTGCAGGTGTCGGTGACCGACCGGCTGGAAAAGGAACAGATCCTCGGCCGCATTTCCCACAATCTGTCCACGCTGGAAACCTTGCTGGCCATGAACCGCCGCGATTATCTGACGGCGGTCAGCAAATCAGCCAGCAAAACCGATCGCCGGCGGGCGTGGTTGCATCTGGCGCGTCGACGCCGACGCTGCGTGCGGCTGATTGAGGAACTCGGTCTGCGTACCCAGCGGATTGAATCGCTGATTGGCACCGTTGAGAAATTCAGCGACCGTGTGGATCAGCTGGTCGACAAGATCGACGAGATGAAAAAGGCGCGGAAACCGGTGTCCGAACGCCAGCCAATGCTGGACGAACTGCGCAACATCCTGATCACCTGCCAGGAATCCCCTTCCAGTTTGCGTAACCGCGTGGCCGACCTGAAAATCGTGTTCTCGGAATACCAGCAAGCCAAACGGGAATTGTCCGAAGGCAACTTGCGACTGGTCGTCTCGATTGCCAAGAAATACCGCAACCGCGGACTGAGTTTTCTGGACCTGATTCAGGAAGGAAACGCCGGGCTGATGCGAGCCGTCGACAAGTTCGAATATCGCCGCGGGTTCAAGTTCTGTACCTATGCCACCTGGTGGATTCGCCAGGCCATCACGCGGGCCGTGGCCGACCAGAGCCGCACCATCCGCATTCCGGTGCACATGGTCGAAACCATGTCGCGGGTCCGCACCGTGTCGCGGCAACTGCTGCAGGAACTGGGCCGCGAGCCGACGCTGGAAGAAGTGGCCAAACGCAGCGAGACCACGATCGAGGAAGCCCGCCGCGTGCTGGCCATGAGTCGCTATCCAATCAGCCTGGATCGTCCGGTGGGCAACAGCGAAGACAGCCACTTTGGCGATCTTTTGCCCGATGGCGAAGCCGAAAGCCCCGCTATTGGAGCCGCGCAGGAAATGCTGCGTGGACGCATCGACAAGGTGCTGAAAACATTGAGCTATCGCGAACGTGAGATCATCAAACTGAGATACGGTCTCGGCGATGGCTATAGTTACACGCTGGAGGAAGTCGGTCACATTTTCAAGGTGACCCGCGAACGGATTCGGCAAATCGAAGCCAAGGCCGTTCGCAAGCTGCAGCAACCCAGCCGCAGCCAGGAACTGGTTGGCTTCCTGGATTGACGGATGGACACAAGTCAAATGACACAACCCGGCTGCCCTGGCAGGCCGGGTTTTTCTCTACCTTGATCTCCTGTTAGCATCTCATCATGAATGTTGCCGGTCATATTGAACCTGTCTCGCACGAGCTGTCCCATGAAGTCTGGCAAGCCGTGATCGCGGAGATGCCACAACTGGAGCCACGGCGCAATGATCCCGAGTATGCGTATCTGACCAAACGCGGCGATCACATTGGGGCCTTTCAGTGGAAACCTGAAGAGGACGAAATCACGGTGCTGGGACCGCTGGACACCGTGCAGGGCATTGCCGAGCAGATTGCCACACGCATTGGCGGCCGCTTCGTGCCCTCGATGTGATACGCATCAGACGCTGGCGTCAGAAATGGAACCGCCGCAGAAATGGAACCGCCGTTGAGCGGTTAGTAGTGGAAGTGCCGTATCGGCTCGCCACGCTGGCCAAGGTCCGCCATGGCATCGATGCCGATATCCAGATGAATCTCGGACCACTTCTTTGTGACTTCCTTGTCTGACTCCTCTGTCTTTACGCCGTCGGGCGTAATGGGCACGTCAGAAACCAGCAACAGGGCCCCGCGGGAAATCTCGTTGTAGTGACCTACGATAAAGAGGGTCGCTGTTTCCATCTCGATACCGATGCAGGTCATGTTCCGCAAGCGCTGTCGGAACTCCACGTCGTGCTCCCACATGCGACGATTGGTCGTGTACACGACTCCTGTTCGGTATTCCAGTTGACGCTCCACGATGCGGTCGGAAACAAACTTGTGCAATTTGAATGAAGGCAGCGCGGGCACATCGCGGGGGAAATAGTCCAGACTCGTTCCCTCGCCACGAATCGCGGCTATTGGCAAAATGAAATGGCCAATCTCGGAAGTGCGTTTCAATCCTCCGCATTTTCCCAGAAACAACACGCCCCTGGGATGACGTGCAATCAGCAAGTCCATAATGGTGGCGGCATTGGCGGAGCCGATACCAAAGTTGATCATGGTCAGGCCGGCAGAATTGGTCGCCGCCCGGTATACCGGGGCAGCCAGTTTTTGGCAATTTCCAGACGGTCAATCGACGAAATTTGAACGGGGATCGGCTTGCTGTTCATCGACGTCCTTTCATGCCGGCAAGTCGTAACGACCGCCAGCCCGTATAATAGCAGTGCCCGGTTTTTTCTTCGACACGTCTTTTTCCCGCCACGCACAGGAGCCCACCATTGAACGATACACCGGGTCACCCTGAGTTGGCACAATCTGCCGGGCCGGCTGTCGAGACGCAGGGTGTCGCGGCGCCTGCGACCGATGCACGGGCGACGGGCCAGGCCACGTGGTACCCGCTTGATCCGGCCTATATCCGGGCTGAACAAGTTGGCGGCTTGATCTTCTTTGCCGTCGTGTTCGTCAGTGCTTTGACTGGAGTGCTGGTCAAGCTCCTGTTTGGCGGCATTGACTGGCTGTGGTTTCTGATCGCCGGTGGCAGCGGCCTGTTGTTGCTGATTCTGTTATGGGCAGCCCTTTTCTGGCCGGGCATGGAATATCGCCGCATACGCTGGAGGTTAACCGGTGTGGGGCTGGAAATCCGCAAGGGCGTATGGTGGCGACACCGCATCTCGGTTCCGCTGGCGCGCGTGCAACACGCCGATGTCTCTCAAGGTCCGCTGCAACGATCGTTTGGTCTGGGAACACTTACCGTCCACACGGCCGGCAGCCAGAGTGCTTCGGTTGATCTGGGCGGCTTGAATCACGCCGTGGCACTGGACTTGCGAGACCGATTGGTGCGGCAGCGCAGCCAGCCAAAAACCGTGCCGCCTGGCCACGCCCAAACGCACCGACCCTTGTCGTCCGCCGGAGTGAACCAGATGACGTCAGATCAGCCAGTGACCGGGGACAATGCAGACACCTGATTCCCGGCAAAACTCGACGTCCGGTTCAGCCGCATCGGCACGCAGCGCGGAAATCAAGGCGAAGTGGCTGCATCCGTCGTCGCTGATATTCGAACTGCTTTCGCACTTCCGCGAACTGCTGATCCCGATCGTGATCGCTGTTTTCAGCGCTGCCCGGGGCAGTCTCACAGGATTGTATTTCGCGCTGCTGTTCTTTGTGCCGGCCGTGATGTACTCCGTGTTTCGCTACTTCACCCTTCGCTACAGCATCCACGACGGTGAATTGGTGGTCAGGCAGGGGCTGATTTATCGCCGCGTCCGCACTGTCCCGCTGGACCGTATCCAGAACATCGATCTGGTGCAAAACGTCCTGCACCGGATGTTTGGCGTGGCCGAAGTGCGGATTGAAACCGCCAGCGGCAGCGAAGCCGAAGCCACCTTGCGCGTGCTCTCCATAAAACAGGTGGCCAATTTGCGTAGCGAGATCTTTCACAGCGATTACCAGCCGTCGAGCACCAGCGCCACCGCTGATGAACTGGCGGCACCAACAACGATAGTGGAGCGATCCCCGGGCGGCATCACGTTGCTGGAAATCCCCAATAACTGGCTGCTCAAGTCCGGACTGGCCAGCAATCGCGGCATGTTGATCATCGGGATTCTGGCGGGTTTGTACTTTCAGTTTGATGAACAGCTGAACCTCGACTGGAAACAAATCCGGAAATTCCTGCCCGAGATCGAGGCGTCGGTCGTCGGATTCCTGATGGTCGCCGGTTTGGTGCTGGCCGTGTTACTGATACTCAG
>CAMYKF010000431.1 GCA_947258905.1 uncultured Pirellulaceae bacterium
GCGCTGATGTTCACCGGAATCATGCCCAGCGCCTGAGAACCGTCGATGTGGAACCACAAGTTGCGATCACGGCACATTTTGGCTATTTCTTCTACCGGCATCCGAATTCCGGTAGGCGCTGTCACATGGCTCACTTGCACGACCCGGGTTCGTGGTGTAATCAGCTGCTGAATACGTTCGAGATTCCCTTGCTGCGACTCGATATCGGGCTCAAAAATCCTGACGACAACCCCTTCGTACTTTTGGCGGGTCAACCAGGGAATGGATCCTCCCGGATGTGCATGCGACTCAAAAATCACTTCGTCGCCGGGTTTCAATCGCAGCCCCGAAGCAATCGTGGCATTACTTTCGGTCGCGTTTCTGGTGAAAGCGATTTCCTCCGGGCGGGCACCAACAAACCGCGCAACCGCCATCCTTGCGTTTTCAATCGCGCCGTACCCGGTTTCCGAAACAGTCTGGAATTCAAGCAACTTGCGTTGAAATTCCTCCAGCACGGGGCGGGGTGCGGGCCCCAGTCCGCCGGCGTTCAAATACACCCGCTGGTCGGTGAGACGATACCTTGACCGGACTTCGTACCAAAACTCGTCCTCCGAGTCCTGCGGTTGCGAATTCCGGTGAGTCGAGCTGCTGACTGATTGTGAGGCGTTTGCCATCCCGGCAAGGGCTGTTGCGGCAACCGTTTTGAGAAATCTTCTTCTTGACAAAGCTTGCTCCAGACAGACTGATGGTCAGTCCTGCAGGCGCGCAGGCATGACTTGGACGTAAAAAGAATTGACCAGCTTAATTCCGTCGGTAAGGTTTGCCAGACTTAAACAGCTCCAGTCGCTTGCGGGCCTCAACAACCTGTTCGGAATAAAGCAGCAGGCCGATTGCCTGCTCCTCGTATTTTACGGCGGATTCAAAGTTTCCTGTTTCGGCATAAGCAGCCGCCAGCGTGTCAATGACCAGCCCGTCTTTCCAGTCAGAAAGTTCACAACCGTATCGCGCCAACTCGACAGCCTCGGCACCGTCGCGAATACTGTCATCCGGCCACGTAGCAAGCCCCCAGGCGAGGGCGTTGTATGCGTCGATCAATTGCGGATTGGCCTCAATGGCTCTTCGCCAATCCTCCACGGCTTTCTCATAATCGCCAAGCTCCTGATGCGATCTTCCGCGACCGAGATACACGGTGGGGTTTGGGCCGAGTGCGATGGATTTATCAAAGTCTTCAATCGCAAGTTCATGCCGGTCCAGCATGGCGCGAATACTGCCGCGACAATAAAGGAAATAGCGCATCTCCCCATGATCAGGATCGCTGGCGATTGCGGCATCAAGATCGGATAGCGCTGCCTCAAGCTGGCCGATCGCTTGTCGGGCAACACCGCGACTGAACAGGGCAATGGTGTCATCAGGGTCCTTTTCGATAACTGCATTCGCGCTGGCAATAGCTTCATCAAACAGCCCAACCATCGTCAGTGCTCGCGCACGATTTCCCAGAACCACCTTGTTCTGAGGGTCGATTTTCAACGCCGCGTCATAATCCTCAATAGCTTCAGCGTATTCTCGACGGTCAATCCGCAGCAATGCGCGATTGTGCAGAACAGACAAGTTCTGTGGTTCAAGCTCCAGAAAACGATCGAAATCGGCGAGCGCCTGATCCAGTTGGCCCTGACGGTGCCAGGCCACGCCGCGATTAAAAAGAGCCGCCAGCGATGTCTCATCCAGACTCAACGCCTGAGTGTAATCCTCGATCGCCTCGCCGACTCGATTTTCTTTGATCCAGCTCTCACCACGATTGACGTAACAATCGATGCAGCCGGGGTCTACCTGAATCGCTGCCGTAAAATCCTCGATGGCCTTGTCAAACTCGCTTCCCCGGAAACGGATGCCTCCCCGTCGCTGCAAGGCATGAATATATTTCGGATCAGTGGCCAGCGCGGCTTCATAATCCGCAAGTGCCTTGTCGATTTCGCCCTCTTGCTCATACAAGCTGCCACGATTCGTAAGCGCCCACACGTCATCTGGCTCCAACTCAAGGGCGGCTGTGAAATCCACAATAGCCCGTTCTCTGTCCCCTTTCAGGGAAAAACAGTACGCCCGTTCCTTGTAGTCGCTAATCCCGGGCTCGATGGCAATGCTGGCAGAGAAATCGTCGATCGCCTTGTCATAATCTTCAGTCGCGACCCACACCCGCCCACGCGCCCGCAAGTCAGCCTGATTTGATGTGTCTGCCACGATTAATTTCGTGAAGTGCTCAATCGCCTTGTCTCGGGCTACAACCGAGGACGCCGGAATCCAGCCTGCCTGTTGAGTTTTGATGCGAATCCAGTCACTTTCGACTGCCTGCACGACCAGCAGAGAGCCGCGACCGATTTCATCCACCACTTGTCCATCGCTCAGCATCTCCGTTTCCATAACGACTACGACCAGTTCACCCGGCCGAAACCTTCGAGGTTGCCGAAATGGTTGCCTGGACTCGTAAAGTTCCAGCCTCTTGCCGGCATTGGTGTTGACTGCCATTTCAGGCGTCATCAGTTGCAGCGCCTGTTTCTCGAATTTGACCGCTGATGCAAAATCTGCGGACTCGGCGTATGCAGCGGCCAATGTTTCCAGCAAACGAGGCTTTTCCCAAGCCGTCAAGTCGCAAGCTCTCCTGGCCAACTCAACGGCCTCACCACCGTTGCGAATTTCTTTATCATGCCAGGTTGCCAGCGTCCAGGCCAGCACATGCAACGAGTTAATCGACTCCGGATTGCGAGCCGTAGCCTCTCGCAGATCTGCGACCGTTCGCTCCGGAGTTCCAACCTCCAAAAAGCAAACCGCCCGATTGTGGAATGAATTATTGTCGTGGCCCTTGCCCAACGCCAGGTTGTAATCGGCGATCGCCCGATGAAACATCCCGGCGCTCTGCCAAATATTGGCACGGCGGACCAATGCAATGCGGGAATCCGCATGCTCGGGATTCGCGGACAACGCCTTGTTGAGTTCTTCGATCGCGTCCCGGTTTTGTCCTTGATTGTGAAGAAACACGCCGCGATAAATTCGGGCAGGCTTCGGCATAACGCTGCAGTCCTGCCAGTGCTTTCGCTCGATCGACGAGGAAATGAGCGTTTTGTGGCTCCAGCTTCAGCATGGCGTTGGCATCACGCAAGGCCGCTTCGTTTTGATTACGAGTCAGATGGATGCGGGCTCGCGAGTGAATAGCCGCAGCGTTATTCGGCTGCAGCTCAACGACGCGATCAAAGTCCGCCAGTGCCTTGTCAAGCTGTCCTTGAACATGCCAGGCCATTCCGCGATTGAAATGCGCGGCGATGGACGTTTCATCCAGTGCCAATGCGCGGTTGAAGTCAGCTATCGCCTGGTCAGATTGTCCTTCAAGAATCCAGCCTCGACCGCGGTTGACGTAACAATCAAGGCAATTGGGATCAAGTTCGATGGCTTTGGTATAGTCGTGAATGGCTTGTTCATACTCGTGCTGTTTCATGTACAGCCCACCGCGACGAATCAAGACGGCAAAATTGTCAGGAACCATCGCCAGACAGGCGTCAAAATCAGCCAACGCCTTGTCCAGGCGGCCGGCCGCCTCATGGGCATTGCCCCGGTTCAACAGCATCAGCCAGTTGTCAGGAGACAACTCGATGGCTGCATCAAAATCGGCAATCGCCTTCTCACTTTCTCCCTTCATCATCCAGCAGAACGCGCGTTCATAGAAAGCGTTGGCATCCGGGCTAATGTCAAGCAAAGCAGTAAACTCGGCGATGGATTTGTCGAAGTGGCCTGTCGACAGCCAGACCATTCCTCGCTGATACAGCTCGGTAGGATCCGGGGCTTCCTTGTTCAGTAATTCAGCGAAGTGTTCAAT
>CAMYKF010000432.1 GCA_947258905.1 uncultured Pirellulaceae bacterium
GAACGCACCAGGCAGGCCGGACGATGCAGGGGCGACAGCGCGCTGGCGTTTGAACGGCTGGAGTCACGGCAGATGCTGGCGTCAATCAACGCGCAGTATGTGGTGGAGTTGCAGACGCATGAAGTATTGCCTCCACCATTCGCGGGTCCGGACCATTTGTCGCTGCTGATTACGCCGCAGGATCCGTCACTGTTCCACGATGTCGATGCAGACCTGCAAGCCGACGAAGATCCGCTGTTTACGCCAAGAAGCGACGGTTCCTGGGCACTCTCGATCGGCAGCGCATTGAACAGCGAGGGAAAACTGGAGGCCACGTTCAATCGCGACTACGACATCGACGTTCACCCTGCCAACGAGCGGTATACCCTGGCCAAGCCGGATGATTTCGCGGATTCCCGGGCATGGGTCAACGAAATAATCAGTCGACAGGCGAGATACGAAGACCACCTGACGTATCAGGCGTTTCCGGAATCGCAGGGTGGATTCAATTCCAATTCATACATTGCCGGGCTGCTGCAGCTGACGGGGACGATCGTGCCCGATCCCTCGACCATCTTTGTCACGCGTGGCGGCCAGCCCGGTTCCTATCCCGGCTGGTCGGTGCCCGTACCGGCTGCGGAGTTCGGAAGCGGAGACGCCAATCGTCTGGACGCGATTATCGTTATCGATACAACCGCGACCATGGAGGACGACGTCGCACAGATTAAATCGTCTGCCACCGACCTGATTGCCCGTCTGGACGACAACTTCCAGCTGGACGGCAACACCGACGTACGGATCGCCGTCGTCGATTATCGCGATTTTGCGGTCAGTCCTTACGGCAGTGCAGGCGATTATCCGTTTAATGATGTGACGGGTTTCGCCTCCAGCCCGGATTTCTTTGACGACGCCATCCAGAGTCTTTCCATTGGCGACGGTGGCGATTTTCCGGATTCCGTTCTGTCTTCCCTGATGCACGGGATTGACGCCGATTCGCTGGGCTTGTGGCGTGGCGACGGCGTGCGGAAATCGATCTTCCTCGTCGGAGATGCACCCGGTCATGATCCCGAGCCAATGACCGGATTCACTCAGGCAGCGGTCGAACAGGCAGCGGCTGGTGCCGATCACGGTTCCATCGACATCTTCACCGTTTCAATTGGATCCGATCCGCAAACCGCCAGTTTCTTTGACGAAATTGCCGCCGGCAATCGCGGCATGGCCTTTAACGCCCCGACCTCTTCCGACGTCGTCGCTGCGTTGCTGGCTGCGTTTGACGTAGCAATGTATTCCGGCCCGGTGCTTCAAAGTCTGGCGACAACGGCCCCCGTGATTGATGCGGCGGCCAGCGAAGGCGAAACGGTGTCACTAAGTGGCAGCTTCGTGGATGCCGATCAGGGTGATACTTTCACGGCCACCGTATCGTGGGGCGATGGAACGGTGGAAGCCGCAACCATCACACCCGTTGCGGGCGACCAGTACCTGATCGATGCCGGGCACGCATATCCGCGCGGAGGCAATTACAGAGTCGTGTTCACGTTGACAGACAGTGCCGGATATCAAGTGACGGACAAGGTCAAGGCTTACGTGACCGGAGCCAACGCGGTAGGCGGACGATTGAACGTGGTTGGCACGCCCTCCAGCGACGAAGTAAACGTGTACCCGGGCGCGGGTGGCATCTTTGTCCACGCGAACTTCCTGCCGGAGACCGCACGCTGGTTTGCGGCCAGTGAAGTCTTTTCGCTGGGCGTTTATCTGGGTGGCGGAAACGATTCCGTCGTCGTTGCTACCACGCTGGAATTGCCCTCACGAATCGTCGGCGGGGCCGGCCACGATGGCTTGTACGGTGGCAACGGTCCGGATCGCATCAGTGGCGGTGACGAGAACGACATCATTGAGGGATACGGCGGCAACGACATCCTCGAAGGCAACCGGGGCTTTGACCGGCTGTACGGGATGCTCGGTAATGACATATTGAGAGGCGGCAACGGCAACGACTTCCTGTACGGTGGTGCCGGGGAGGATCAATTGCGTGGCGGCAACGACGTGGATCACCTGTATGGTGACGAGGGGGCTGACTTGCTGCACGGAGGCAACGACACTGATTACCTGTCTGGCAACGCCGGCAATGATACGCTGATCGGCGGCAATGGCGACGATCAAATGTGGGGGCATGAAGGCAACGACCGGATGATTGGCTGGTTTGGCATTGATCTGATGTTTGGCGGCATCGGCGATGACTTGTTATCCGGTGAGGACGGCGACGACGAACTGGACGGCGGGGACGACTGGGATGTCCTGTACGGCGGACCCGGAACGGATGTGCTGATCAACGGCGAGGACAACCATCCATAATCAATCTTTGTCCTTGTCTTTGTCCATTCTCCCGTGCGGCGGTTTGACAAAGACAAGGACAAGGATAATGACAAAGATCAAGCGCAGGAAAAGGGAGTCTTGATATGCCGGCAAGCGTGACGGTTATATCCATTGAGGGCGAGAAGTTTACTCAACAAGTCGAAGCGGGATCACACACCTTTTACGGCGACGAGCCGGCAACTGTGGGCGGGGCCGATCGTGGACCCACGCCTTACGAATTCCTGTTGTCGGCGCTGGGTACGTGAACGTCGATCACTCTCCGCATGTATGCGGAACGGAAAGGCATGGATTTGCGCGAGGTCCGCATCAACCTGCGTCACGAGCGTATTCACGCGCGGGACTGCGAGGATTGTGAAACGGAATCCGGTTTGCTGGACCAGATTCACAGCGAGCTTCAGCTGACCGGCGATCTGGACAAAGCCCAGCGCGCGCGGCTGCTGGAAATCGCCGGAAAATGTCCGGTGCATCGCACGCTCACCTCGGAGATCAAGATCAGAACGTCCCTGCTGGATTAGTCGGTTGCCTGGTCAACACCACGGCCGGACAGTTCTGCGTATCGTTCTGCGCGGGCCTCGCGCACCTGCTGGCGGATTTCAACAAAAGCGGGCAGCGGCGAATGCTGCATGTAATCGGCCAGCCCACGGTAGTTCGGCGTCATCGTGCCGCGATGCAGG